>CAYLJQ010000935.1:0-2647 GCA_964383955.1 uncultured Heliomicrobium sp.
GACCAGGACGCTGAATGCCCACGATCGAGGATGGGGGCGTAAGACCTTATCTGGGGTAACGAGTCAAATGGTGAAGCTAAGTTCGGAATGCAGTCTAGCACAGGGGATGAATTTTTCGCACGTTCTTTTTGGTTAATCTCTCAAAATCCCCACATAATGCAATTTATCAAATCGGACAATGATCTTTTAGAAACCCAGCTTTGACACCTTCCAGTTGCCTTACTAGAATGCTGACCGTTAATAACCTTGCAATGAGTTTCTGCAAAGAAAAAAATCCCTATGAGTGTAAATCCTGATTTTCTGGCAATCTTGCGTTGCCCGTTCTGCAAATCCAAAGTCGAGTTAAAGTCTGACGGTAGTGGCCTGAAGTGTGAAACCTGTCATCGCGTTTATCCTATCCGTGATGAAATACCCATTATGATCATTGAAGAAGCGACCATCGAAAACGTTGTTGAAGCCTGAATCGTCTCATTCCCGCCTTGATGCCAACGCCACTTTTTCAACAACTTCCGGAGAATTCGAGCCTGCTTTTTATACGGCTTCGAAACCTGGGCGAAGCTGTCCTGGATACGGCCAATCTGCGGGCGCTTAAGCAGTTTCGCCCGGACCTGAAAATTGTTGCGCTAGTCGAAGCAATTTATACCGATTTATTTGCCGCTGATCCGGATATAGAAGCGATCCCTTTGCCTCGCGGAAGCGGCGACAAACGCAGTTCATTTTCTGCGCGGCTGGGCGTCATTAAGGACATCCGCGACCGAAAGTTCACCGCTGTCATTAACCTCCACGGAGGGCCAACAAGCGCTCAAATCACGTTTGCTAGCGGAGCCAGACACCGCGTCGCTCCGGCGCATTTCCGCAATGGTTATGCTTACAACCTGCGAATTCCATCCGTTGACGATATTTTGAAGCAGCCTGGAATTAACCAGAAACTTCATACAGTGGAAAATCAGTTCGCGGAATTTCAATGGTTGGGATTGCCGGGGGATCAACCTGCGCCGACGCATTTGCAAGTAGTTCCCGAAATGAAGGAAACCGCCTTGGGAAAGTTGATTTACGCCGGCATTGATTCGTCCAAACCTTATGTCGTGCTGGCTCCGACCAACGAGTTTTACACCAAGCGATGGATGCCGGAGCGGTTTGCAGAAGTCGCCGAAGCATTAAGCGAGCGGGGATTTCAAATCGCGATGACCGGAGCGCCGACTGACGAACAGCGAGCGCAAATGCAGGCAGTTCAGAAAGCGACAAAACGAAAACTGGCCAGCTTGAGTTCGCTGAGCATCGGAGAACTCGTGGCAGTAATAGCCGGAGCAAAATTGTTCGTCGGCAACGACAGCGGCCCGGCGCATATTGCCGCCGCGGTAAAAACTCCTTTGGTCGTTATGTTTGGGCCGGCGAGTTCGGTTCGCTGGAGTCCATGGCGAGCGCCTTCAGAATTGGTGCAGAACCCATTCGCCTGCAATCCGTGCTCTATGTATAAGTGTGAAGCGTTTGACGAGCCGGAATGCATTCGTTCGATCAGCGTGGTTCAGGTGATGAGCGCGATTGAGAAGGTGCTGGGGTAGCGTGCATCATCGTTTCACGGCTTCGGTTTTCAGAAAATCAATTCCTGCCGCTTGTGGAGCGACTTCCACAAGCGCAACGGTTTTCAACGCCTCCAAGTCAATGATTTCGACCGTGCCAGGTTCAGTTCCGATGCCTTCGACCGAGATGAACGCATACCGATTGTCGGGAGAGATGACTACGCCATGCACGACTTTGCGTTTGGTTGGAATGCGTGCCAGTTCTTTGCCGGACTTCACGTCGTAAATGGAAACCGAAGGGCCGCGTTTGTTCGTGGCAATCAGCTTGCCGTCTTTTGTCACCGCCAGATTGTAAACGCCCGGCCCGGCTTCAATGCGCCGAGTTAACTGCCAGGTTTTGGCGTCCACTTCGACAATTTCTGAAGACTTGTTGCAAGCCACGAAAATCTTTGATCCATCAGCCGAAGGTTGCGCCCAGGTGGGTGAACAACCCACATCGCCCGGTTTGGGAGCTTCCAGACCGTGACCGCCTGAATCGTGGCCAGCATGAGATTTGGCGGCGTGCATTTGCGGTGAACCGCTCATTCCAGCTTCTTTGCCTTTGGTGAGGATGAAGTGCCGCGAAACTTTCAATGTCGAAGTGTCAATTTCCACCAGCATATCGTCCATCATGCAAGCTGAATAATGTTTTGTCCCCGCCGGATTGAAGCGTGAGCCGTGCGGCATCGTGCAAGTCGGGATGCGGGCGATTTCCTGCATCTCGTCGGTCAGCACCACGGACACGGATGAGGGAACCATATCTCCATGCAGGTTGAAATTAACGACGTACAAAAAACTGCCGTCGGGCGAAACGTCCATTGTGGCCGGGAAGTTGCCGAGCGTGACTTTCTTCAATACGTCTTCAGTTGCCGAATACTTCCAGACAGTTCCGAAAGGCCTTCCGTGTGCCAACGAAACATAAAAATTCTGCTTGTCTGGAGAAACAGCGATGCCGTGCGGACCGTCAATGTCCGGTTCCATCACGCCGGTCGTGAATTCGCGCTCGACTTTCGCACCGCTGGGGCCAAAGCGAACCAGCGAAATCTTGTCGGCGGATTCCGATAGCACATACACCAGGTAATCTTGTG
>CAYLJQ010000936.1:0-2639 GCA_964383955.1 uncultured Heliomicrobium sp.
GCAGGTCCGGCAGTACGGCGTGAATGGGAAGCTGGTCGCGCAACCTGGCTGCGCCGCTTGAGTTTGGACTTAATTGGTTTGCCGCCGACCATTGAAGAAGTGGACGCCTTCCTGGCAGATAAGTCTCCAAATGCTTACGAAAAACAGGTGGATCGTTTGCTGGCATCGCCGCATTACGGCGAACGCTGGGGGCGCTTGTGGCTGGACGCTGCGCGGTATGCCGATTCGGACGGTTACGAAAAAGACAAATCGCGTTATGTCTGGTTTTACCGCGATTGGGTGATCAATGCTCTCAACGCAGACAAGCCGTACGATCAGTTCATCATCGAACAGATTGCCGGAGACCTGCTGCCCAGCCCAACGCAGGATCAGCTTGTCGCCACGGGCTTTCTGCGAAATTCGATGATCAATCAGGAAGGCGGCGTTGATCCTGAACAGTTCCGCATGGAAGCGATGTTTGATCGTATGGATGCCGTCGGCAAAAGCGTGCTTGGTCTGACGATTCAATGTGCGCAATGCCACAACCACAAGTTCGATCCGATCAAACAGGAAGACTATTACCGGATGTTTGCTTTTCTGAACAATTCGCACGAAGCGAACATCGTGGTTTATACGCCTGAAGAACAGATGAAGCGCGCGGAAATTTTCCGCCGCACTCGAGAGATTGAAGCCGAGTTGCAACATCGCTCACCCGACTGGCGCAAGCGTATGGCTGAGTGGGAGTCGGCAGTCAAAAACAATCAGCCGAAGTGGACAGTTTTCCAGCCGCAAGTGGACGAAATCTCCACGGGTGGCCAGCGTTATTTGCCGCAACCGGATGGTTCGTTTCTTTCAGACGGTTATGCGCCGGTTCAGCACGCCGTGAAAATGACGCTGAAAACCGATGTTCAAAACATCACGGCGTTCCGGCTGGAATTGCTGAACGATCCGAATCTGCCTCGCAATGGGCCCGGACGTTCCACCAAAGGTTCGTGTGCGTTGACGGAGTTTGAAGTCACCGCTGCGGTAGCTTCTGTTTCGGACAAGGGCGATCCGAAGAAAACCACCAAGCTGAAAATTGCCAAAGCCACGGCAGACGTTTCTTTGCCAGAACGCGAACTTGAGCCGATTTTTGACGACCAAAGCGGCAAGCATCGCACCGTCGGCCCGATTGAATTTGCCATTGATGGCAAGAACGAAACCGCCTGGACGATTGATGCTGGCCCTGCGCTTCGCAATCAACCGCGCAAAGCTGTCTTCACGTTGGAAAAACCGCTTGGCTATTTCCCGGCGGCTGGCGGCATGGAACTGACCTTCACGCTGAAGCAAAACCACGGCGGCTGGAACAACAACGACAATCAACAGAATCAGCCCGGACGGATGCGGTTGTCCTACACGACCGCGCCAAACGCCGAAGCCGATCCGCTGCCTGCTGCGGTGCGGGAAATTCTCTCGATTCCCAGCGAACAGCGCAGCGAAGCGCAAGCGTCGGCAGTGTTCAGTTACTGGCGAACGACCGTTACTGATTGGCGCGAAGCCAATGCCGAAATTTCGCGTTTGCTGGCCGAACATCCAGAAGGTTCGACGCAACTGGTTTATCAGGAGCGCGCCGAACTGCGTGAAAGCCATTTGCTGAAACGCGGCGATTTTCTGCGTCCCGACAAAACCGTCGCGCCCGGAGTTCCGTCGTTTTTGCATCCGTTGCCGCCTAACGCAAAGCCAGATCGGCTGGCGTTTGCCCGTTGGCTGGTAGATCGCAATTCGCCAACGACGGCCCGCTCCATGGTCAACCGAATCTGGCAGGCGTATTTCGGAACGGGTTTGGTTGAAACTTCCGAAGACTTCGGCATGCAAAGTCCTGCGCCTTCGCATCGTGAATTGCTGGACTGGCTAGCGGTTGAATTGATGGAGCCTTCAATTGCGGATCGCGGATTGCGGATTGCGGATTCCAACAGCGCAAGCTCCGCTTATAGTTCGGGATTCAATCGCTGGAAACTAAAACGCATCCATCGCTTAATTGCGACTTCAGCGACTTACCGTCAAAGTTCAGCAGCCAATTCGCTTTCCGCAATCCGCGATCCGCAATCAAAAAATCCGCAATCTGAAGATCCTTACAATCGCTTGCTGGCGCGCGGCGCTCGCTTTCGCGTAGATGCCGAACTGGTTCGAGACATCGCACTTTCGGTTAGTGGATTGCTCAATCCCAAGCTCGGCGGTGCCAGCGTCTATCCGCCGGCTCCAGGCTTTCTGTTTGAGCGTCCATTCAGTTACGGCCCGAAAGTTTGGCAGGAAGAAAAAGGCGAAAACCGGTACCGCCGCGCGCTGTACACCTTTCGTTACCGTTCGGTTCCGTATCCTATGTTGCAGGCTTTTGACGCGCCGACCGGAGACATTTCCTGCGTCCGCCGCACGCGGTCGAACTCTCCGCTGCAAGCGTTGACAACACTCAATGAAACTCTGTTTGTCGAAGCCGCGCGCGCTTTGGCGCTGAAAGTGGTCAGCGAAGGCGGGGCGACGGATCGAAAGCGCATGACATACGCCTTTCGCCGCGTGCTTTCCAGGAAACCCACGGAACAGGAATTGGCGGAGCTATCGGGCTTGTTCAACCGCCAGAAAGAACGATTGCTTTCCGGAGAATTGAACGCCTGGAACCTGGCGAC
>CAYLJQ010000937.1:0-2627 GCA_964383955.1 uncultured Heliomicrobium sp.
AAGGGTTGTGAAAATGCCATTCAGTCATGATCAGTTGTTTTATCTTTCCCAGACTGTAAGTGGTTTATCGCCTGGAAGGATTTACACTTTGAGTTTTTATGTCGCAGCAGATAGTCCTTCTACGCCGGGTATATACCAAGTAATTATTGATTCGAGTGGGCGGCTGTCTGAAGGAGTCTCCAACACAAATTTTACTCGACGCAACATTCCTTTTGTTGCGACCTCAAATACTCTCACTATTTCTTTTGTTCCTGAATTTGTTTTAGGAGCAAGCTCCCCACTTTTGCTAGATGATGTAGTGGTCGAGTGCTGCACTGTAACAAATAACCTCATCACCAATCACGATTTTGAAAATGGCCTGACTAGCTGGGACACTACCTCTATAGATAATAATCCATTAGTACAAGTCGTAACACATCCATCCGCCCCTGACGGCACACATGTTTTTTATATACCCACATCAAATTACGGAGCGTCAATTTCTCAAATCGTAAATGGTCTAATACCTGGGCGGTCTTACGTTTTGAGTTTTTATTTACTGAGAGGATCAGGGCCACCTTATACAAATGGTGAGTGTACCATCAAGATTGATTCTATGTTTTTGGCTTATGTCGCCAGTCCAAACGCTTTCACTCGGCACGCACTTTCTTTTATTGCGACTGCGACCAGCCATAGAATTTCTTTTACGTCTAGTTTTCTGGTGGACCTGCCCATCGTTGGCTTTTATTTGGACAACGTTGTGTTGGGAGAGTGTGATCCTCCAGTAACGACAATTACAGTTAATAACTCAGTTTGTTCTTCCTCCGTTGGCAACCTGGCTTCTATCCCAGATGCTGGAGTAGGCGCGACTTATGCATGGTCAATCACGAATGGAACGATTACGGCAGGGGCCGAGACACCGAACATCACTTGGACGGCTGGCATCGCTGGAACGACGACGATAACCGCTATGGTGACATCGGCTGGAGGCAACGTTGGACAAAGCTCCAGCCAAGTGACTGTCGTTAACTGTCCAGACCTGACATTTGGCGGAGCACCCGGTAGCGGCATTCCCGGAAAGGCTTTTGAAGGCGATGCTTGCAATGGAGCTACGTCGGCGTATGTGTTGACAATGAGCAACACCGGGCCCGCGGTCGCCAATCCAGGAGTCGTGCTGACAGACTTTTTGCCGAATGGCATCACTCCGATTGCCGCCACGGGAATCGGCTGGAACTGCGGGATCGTCAGCCAGACAGTGACTTGCACCAGCACCGCTGCCATAGCCGTCAACGCAACTTCTCAAATCAGAATCACCGTCGGCATCGGTTACAACGTCACCGGAGCCGTCACCAATACTGCGACTCTGGCCTTCCCGACTGATCCGAACAGCGCCAACAACTCCGCCAGCGTGACGATCAACGTGAACAGCGGATTAGCTGTGCCTGGTCAACCGTTTGCCGGAAGCGGCAGTTCGGTGTTGATTTACCCTGTTTACACTTCAGGCGCGACCAGCGGAAACACGCAGAACACTCGCATGAACCTGACGAACATCAACAGCCAGAAGAACGCCTGCGTACATTTGTTCTTCGTGGCCGAAGGCTGCTCTGTAGCTGACAGTTACGTTTGTTTGACGGCAAATCAGACTACCAGCTTCCTGGCCTCTGACCTTGATCCGGGAACTTCGGGGTTTCTGGTAGCCGTGGCGGTAGATTGCGAGACGGGCTGCCCGACAAACTTCAACTTCTTGATTGGCGACGAATATGTGAAATTCGCTGCGGGGCAGGCTGCGAATCTGAAGGCAGACGGCGTAGCCGCTTTGCCTGCATTGCCGACTTGTGACAACACTTCAGTGACCGCCGCAATTCGTTTTGACGGGGTGAATTACGGGGTGGTCCCGCGAACTCTGGCACTGGACAACGTCGGTAACCGAGCCGATGGCAACGACACGCTTCTGATCCTGAACCGCATCGGAGGCAATCTTGGAACCGGAGCGGCGACGCTGGGAACGATCTTTGGCATTCTGTACGACGACGCCGAAAACGCTTTGAGCTTCAACATCACTGGAAATTGCCAGTTGCGGAATACGTTGTCGAACAACTTCCCGCGAACGGCTCCGCGTTTCGAGACATTCATCCCGGCAGGCCGAACCGGCTGGCTGCGGTTGTATTCCCAGAGCGATGTCGGCATGACCGGAGCGGCGATCAACTTCAATGCGAACGCAGGCAGTTCGGCGGGAGCCTTCAACCAAGGCCACAACTTGCACACGCTGACGCTGTCGAGCGGAATGGTGTACACCATTCCCGTCTTCCCGCCGAACTGTTAGAGCTTGTTCTGAAAGGTTTAGCTCCGGTAGGGGCGACCTGTTTATTGCCTGTCGAGCAACAAATTCCCAAGCTCCGGTAGGAGCGACCTGTGTATAGGCCGCTTCTACCGAAGCTTGGGGGAAACGAATGCGTTACTTGTATAAACAGGTCGCGCCTCAGGCGCTAATTTTCACGCACGCTTTTAGCGGCAAACCTGTTAGTTCGATAAGAGGGGGTGCTGATCAGATGAACAAAAGGCTGAGCTTCAGAAATCAGGCTCAGCCCTTAGTTTGACTTTGGAATTTGGTCATAAGGTCATTTGACCTCGTTGGTTTCTTTGACGAT
>CAYLJQ010000938.1:0-2623 GCA_964383955.1 uncultured Heliomicrobium sp.
GGACATAGAAATTCCGGCAGGATTTTGGAGTCAAGAAAACCAGTCTTACTTTCTTTGGGAATTTGGCAAACCGCCTGATGTCGTTATCGAAATTGTCTCCAAAACCGTGCGAAGCGAGGACACGGAAAAGAAAGCCATCTATGCCAGAATGCGCGTGGGTTATTACGTCATCCTCGATCCGAACAAGCACCTAATGCCGGAGGCGCTAACGATTTACCGCTTGAACAACTTCCAATACGAAGCTCAATCATCATCCAATCTGCCTGCGCTTGGACTAGGCCTGACTTTTTGGGAAGGCCAGTACGAAGGCAAACATGACCGATGGTTGCGCTGGGTGGATGACGCGGGAAACTTGATCCTAACAGGCAAGGAACGGGCTGAGAATGAAAAGGAACGCGCTGACCGTTTGGCAGAAATGCTGCGACAGCTTGGTAAAAACCCCGATCAGCTTTAACCATCTGCGGTTGGTACAATAGGAGATCCCTAATGCTTAAAAAATCATTCGCTTTGCTGACTCTCATTACTTGTCTGTCGTTGACGGCAATTGCCCAACGCCGCGTTCCAACTGTTGACGATCTGCTCAATGTCAAAACCGCAGGCGGCGCGCAAATTTCGCCCGATGGAAAGTATGTCGCTTATACAATCAATGAAACCGACTGGAAGCAGGATGCGTTTGTCTCGCAGCTCTGGTTGGCGAACGTGGCGACGGGGAAAACGCTGCAACTGACGCGCGGTGAAAAGTCTTCGGGGAATCCGCAATGGTCGCCCGATGGAAGCTGGCTGGCGTTCACGTCAAACCGCATTGGCGACAAGAATCAAATCTTTGTCATCAGCCCCGATGGCGGCGAAGCAATGCAACTAACCAAAGCCGAAAACTCCGTTGGCGGATATTCGTGGTCGCTTGACGGCAAAACCATTGCCTTCACATCCAGCGACACAGATCAAAAAGCGGCCAAAGAACGGCAGGATCATCTGGGCGGTTTCGAAGTCGTGCGCAAAGAATACAGCTACAATCATTTGTGGACGCTGGATGTCGCTGAAGCGTTGAAAGCTCCGCTGGCCGGAACGCAGCGAACGAAAGGCAAAGACTTCACCGTTGGCGGTTTCAACTGGTCGCCAGACGGATCGAAGATCGCATTTAGCGCGACAATCAATTCCGATTTGATCAACGGCGGAACGTCGGATGTTTATTTGCTGACGCTGGCCGACAACTCCGTCAAAAAACTGGTGACGCAACCCGGACCAGACAACAATCCGAACTTTTCGCCCGACGGCAAATGGATCGTCTTCAGTTCGGCGATGGGCAATCCGAAATTCTTCCATTCGAATTCCCGGCTGGCATTGGTGTCGGTTGATGGCGGCACGCCGCGTTCGATCACCGACGGGTTTGATGAACAGCCGCAGTTTGTCGAATGGAACGCCGACGGAATTTACTTCGGCGGAATGCAGAAAACGGCTACACACTTGTTCCGGCTTGATCCGGCAACGGGCAAATTCACGCGTGTTAGCACCCCGGATAATTTCATGCTCGGCGGTGTCAGTTTGACCAAAGACGGCAAGCAGATCGCGTTCACCGCGCCTTCGCCGACTTCTCTGAGCGAAGTTTATGTGTCTTCGATTACCAGTTTTGCTCCGCGCAAACTGACTTCGATGACCGATCAGCTTAAAGACTTCACGCTGGCTTCGCGCGAAGTCGTCTCGTGGAAAAGCCAGGATGGCGCAACCATCGAAGGCATTTTGATCAAACCGGCTGACTTCGATCCAAACAAAAAGTATCCGCTGTTGTGCGTCATTCACGGCGGGCCAACGGGCATTGATCGGCCAACACTGCTCGACAGAGCGTATTACCCGTCTGACATTTGGGCGGCGAAAGGCGCGCTGGTGTTGAAAGTAAATTATCGCGGCAGCGCCGGGTATGGAGAAAAGTTCCGGCAACTAAATGTTCGCAACCTTGGTGTCGGCGATGCCTGGGACGTAATTTCCGGCGTGGACTATTTGGTCGGCAAAGGCTGGGTGGACGGCAACCGAGTCGGTTGCATGGGCTGGTCGCAAGGCGGATACATTTCGGCCTTTTTGACGACTTCCAGCGACCGATTCAAAGCGATTTCGGTCGGCGCGGGAATTTCCAACTGGGCGACGTATTACTACAACACAGACATCACGCCGTTCACGATTCAATACCTGGACAAGGACCCGGCAATTGATCCGGAGATTTACGCCAAGACTTCGCCAATGACATACATCAAGCAAGCCAAGACACCGACGCTGATTCAACACGGCGAATTCGACAAACGTGTTCCGATCCCGAACGCGTACGAATTGCGGCAGGGTTTGGAAGATCGGGGTGTGCCGGTCGAAATGATTGTCTACAAAGGTTACGGCCACGGCATCACCAAACCGAAATCCATGCGCGCCGTCATGCAACACAACCTGGGTTGGTTCAACCATTACATTTTCGGCGAGTCCAAACCGGATTTTGCCAAGCCGGATCTGCCGAAAAAAGAAGATCCGCCGAAAGCAGGAGGCAACGAATGATGTGTTTGATGTGGCCGCCCAAAATGGTCAATCGCGACTGAAACTGAGTTTGATCGTTCCTTGCTTCAATGAAGAAGCAAGCTTGCCG
>CAYLJQ010000939.1:0-2614 GCA_964383955.1 uncultured Heliomicrobium sp.
AGTGAAGGCGATGTCAGCATCAACTGTTCAGATGACTTGGAAAAGATGAAGTCGCAAACTCCGGTCAGCCCTTGTTCCGGCGCGACATCAAATTCGATTCCGGAAAACAAACTGACTCGCCGCTGCGTCAGCCTTCGCGCTTCGACCAAAATCGGCGCGATTATCATTTCCGAGCGTGCTTTCTGCGTTCCGATCGTCAATCCCAGCGGAACCATTTCATTCAGCCAGGCTTGCAAAAGTTCGCTGACTTTTGCGTCACCGACCTTGGCAAAAAGATCGCTCTGTTCTTCAGTTTTCAAGGAAAACGTTTGCTTGACACTTTTTAAGTTGAAATCGCTATAAGCCATGCACACACTACCTCACGGCTGCCTCGCCGCCTTTTATAGATAAAGCCTTGGGGGGCGAATTGCGAATTGTTGCTCGGCAGACACTAATCCTGCACGAGGCTTTTATGACTTAATGCTTCAGTTTAACCAAACGCTGACAACTTGCTTTACGCGTGTGGATCTTTCTGCCGCGTTTTTGCAACGGCGGTCATAATTCCCAAGCCGATGATGACAATCACACCGATGATTATCCAGGTCTGCCCGATTCCAAGCCGGCTTGCGCCATAAGCAAGACCACACGCGACGAGCAACACTCCAAGCATATAGAGCATGAAATTCATAGTGTTCTCCCTTCGAAACGATAAAGGCGCGCCTGGGGAGAACGCGTCGAATTAGTCGAGGCAAAACCTGACAACTAGTCGGCGGCTTTTTGAATATGCACTAAATTATGTTTGATACGTCGTTCGAAATCTTCACGGAACTTTTTGATTGCTGATTGTACTGGCATTGCCGCTGCATCGCCCAGCGCGCAGAAGCTCTTGCCAAGAATCTTGTCCGCCAGATCGTAAAGCAATTCAATGTCACCTGGCTTGCCTTCGTAACGTTTCATCCGTTCGAAAACTTTGTACAGCCAGCGCGTGCCTTCTCGGCAAGGCGTACACCATCCGCACGATTCATGTTTGTAGAAGTGCGTCAGGTTCATCGTGCTTTCAAAGATGTCCGCCGTTTCGTCCATCACAATCACGCCGCCGGAACCAAGCATCGAACCGGCAGCCGCCACCGATTCATAATCCATGTTGACCTTCTCGCACTCTTCCGCCGTCAGAATCGGAACCGAGGAACCGCCCGGAATGACAGCTTTCAATTTGCGACCGCCAGTGATTCCGCCGCATTCTTTGTTAATCAGCGACATCAGCGGGTAACCCATCGGAACTTCAAAGTTGCCGGGATTGTTGACGTGGCCGGAGACGGTAAAAAGTTTCGTTCCGCCGCTCTTTTCCGTTCCCAGAGCCTTGTACCATTCACCGCCATTCATGATGATGTGCGGGACAACGGCCAGTGTTTCGACGTTATTGACCACCGTTGGGCCGCCATATAAACCCACCACAGCCGGGAAAGGCGGTTTCAGTCGCGGATGCCCGCGCTTGCCTTCCAGCGATTCCAGCAGCGCGGTTTCTTCGCCGCAAATGTAGGCTCCCGCTCCTGGGTGAACGTACATATCGTGATTGAACCCCGAACCAAGAATGTTCTGGCCCAGATAGCCGCGCTCGTAAGCCTGCTTGATCGCTTTTTCAAGAATTTCTTTGATGTACCAGTATTCGCCCCGAATGTAGATGTATGACGTGTTCGAACCGAGCGCGTATCCGGCAATGATCATGCCTTCGATCATCTGGTGCGGGTCGTAGCGCATCAGGTCGCGGTCTTTGCCGGTGCCGGGTTCGGATTCGTCCGCGTTGCAAACGACGTATTTCGGACGCTTCGATTCCTTGGGCACAAAGCCCCATTTCATTCCGGTCGGAAAGCCTGCGCCGCCGCGTCCGCGCAAAGCGGACTTTTTGACTTCTTCGATTACCTGATCCGGCTGAAACTCTTTCAGCGCTTTCGGCAGGGCCTGATAGCCGCCTGTTTCTTTATAGACATCAATGTCACAGGCGCGGCCTTTAAGATGAAATCTGTTTGTCAGAACGTTTGTCATAACAGTTCGCGGGTGTTTTTACTGTAATGCGTCAATCAGCTTGTCAACGCCTTCGGTCGTCACTTTTTCGTGATAGTCAAAGTTGACTTGCAAACACGGAGCGAGATCGCAATAGCCCAGACACTCGACTTCCATCAGCGTGAATTTGCCATCCGTCGTCGTTTCGCCCATGCCGATATGCAGTTTGTGTTCTATGTGTTCGGCAATCTTTTCGGCGCCGAGCAGGGCGCAGGAAAGTGTGCGGCAAACCTGCAACTTATACTTCCCTACCGGCTTGCGCGAATACATTGTGTAGAAGGTGACAACCTCTTCGACTTCGTTGACGCGCATGTCCAGGCGCTGGGCAATATATTTCACGTCGTCGTCGGTGACGTAACCGTGCTCTTCCTGCGCCAGATACAACGCAGGCAGCACCGCCGACCGTTTGACCGGATAGTGGGTGATGATTTCGTCGAGTTTTGTTTCGTTTGCTTGAGTAAACATAAATTTCAATTGATAGCTGATAATTGACAATGATTGCTGGTGGCGCGAGTTGCCCCCTATCAATTGTCAATTATCAATTCTCGACTATCTGTCTACGTCTCCGAGAACA
>CAYLJQ010000940.1:0-2612 GCA_964383955.1 uncultured Heliomicrobium sp.
GAAATCGCTAAAAAAATTCGAGAGATGACTCAGAATAAAAATATTAGCGAGATTGATATTGGAGGACTTGCTTTAAGGGCTAATTTCTTTGCAAAGACTGCTGAATTTCGCCACTGGCTTTTCGATTTTCTAAAAGAAAATAAACACGTTAAAGTTCGTATATGGTTGCTTGATCCATCATCGTCCGCCTGTATACAACGCGAAATTGCTGAGCGAGGAATGAAAGGCGCTCACTTGCAAGTTGCCTGTCAAGAATCCCTTGAAACACTAAAAGATATAGTTGTTGGTATATGGAAAGATCAAAATGAAAGGAGGCCAAATGTTGTATTAGTAAATCAAGTCGCTATTACTCATTTTATTTTCCGAGTCGATACGCAAATGATTGTTTGTCCATATTTACAACATACTACGGGAAACAATAGCCCAACATTTTATTTGCGAGATGGGAATTACTGGTTTAGTGTCTATAAAAAGCAATTTGACACTTGTTTTGAACAGAATGCGAGCAATCAATATCCACCTGAAGCTTCTCTGGTCTAAACATAATATATTCATATTACTATCTTGAGAGAGTGCTACATAATATCTGGTCTGCATCCGGTAAGTTTTGTGAGGTGAGGCCATGAGGCGGTTGACGCTTTTTGGAGTAATCATTGCGTGTTTTCTGGCGCCCTGGCCGAGTGAGTCGCACTTGTCTGTCAGCCACGCCGCCGAGAAGGAAGTCTGGCTGAAAGCGCAATCGAAGCATTTCACGCTGATTGGCAACGCCAGCGAAAAACAGATTCGCAAGGTCGGCGCTGAGCTTGAAAAATTCCGCGAAGCTGTCACACGGCTTTCCGGCATTTGGCAGCGCCGGTTTTCTCCGCCTGTGACTGTTTTTGTTTTCAAAGACAGCGAAACTTACGAACCCTTCAAACCTCTTTACCAAGCCCAGCCAACAGATGTTTCAGGATATCTGCAATCCAGCAGCGACTCGGCTCATATCACGCTGACCACGGATTATCGCCGACAGGACCCTGAAACTGTTCTCTTTCACGAATACGTTCATTTTCTGACCGGCGGAGGCCAGCGAACTTTGCCTGCCTGGTTAAGTGAAGGCTTGGGAGAATACTTCAGCACGTTTGCCGTGACGGGCAATGGCAAGCAGATTGTCATTGGTCAGGAAATGCCTGCGCACGTGCGAAAACTGCGCGCCAGCAGTTGGCTGCCGCTGCAGACGCTGCTGTCGGTTCACAACGATTCGCCGCTTTATCATGAAGCAGATAAGAAAAGCGTTTTTTACGCGCAATCGTGGGCGTTGACACATTGGCTGATGACGGGCGATGTGAACCGGCAATCTCAGTTCCGGCAGTTTCTGGCTGCGGTTACAGCCGGTTTGTCTGCCGAAGAAGGCTTCAAACAGTTCTTTCAAACCGACTTGGCCGCGCTGGATGCGCAGTTACGCGAATACGTACGGCGCAATGTTTTCAATTCACAAATCATCAGCTTTGACCGCAAGATTGAAGTTGATGAAACAATGACTGTTTCAGGGATTGAGGATGCTGAGCTGAAAGCGTACCTAGGCGATTTGCTGTGGCATATTGAGCGAACAGAGGATGGCGAAATCGCGCTCGGACGATCGCTGGCGATTCACCCGAAACAGCCGTTGGCGCTTAGTTCTCTTGGCTTGCTGCGAGTGAAGCAAAAACGGTATGGCGAAGCTAGACAACTGCTGCAACAGGCAATCGAAACCGGTTCGGCAAATTACCTGGCTTATTACTCTCACGCTTTTGCCTGGCAGCAACAGCACGTGGATTCAACCGGATACGTTTCTCATTTCGACCTGGAAGCGGTTGATGGAATGCGCGTTTCGCTGAATCGCGCGCGCGAATTAATGCCGGATTTTCCCGACACGTACAAAACGCTGGCATTTATCAATCTGGTTCAACGGGAAAATCTGGAGGAATCAGTGGCATTGCTCCAAAAGGCTATTGCGTTGGAGCCGGGCAGGGAAGATTTTCAGTACACGCTGGCGCAGGTTTATTTGAAGCAAGACAAATTTCCGCTGGCGCGGCAGACGGTCACATCAATTCTTTCAACTGGGCTGAATGTAGATGTTCGCCAGCGTGCCGGATTTCTGCTTCAGTCCATTGAATTGCGCGAATCGGAAGTCGCCTTGGCAAAAACCGAAGCCGAAATCCGGCTTCAGCGAGAGCGCGAATTACCCAGCAAACCAGGAGGCGATCCGACCAGGCCTCCCGGCAAGCGATTTGAAGGCGAACAGGTGCACGGTTTGTTGACCAGAATGGACTGTTCAGACAAAGAGGTCACCTTGACGGTGATTAGCGAAGCTCGCACGTTCAAGTTTCGCGCGGAGTGGGGAAAAGTGACCTTGGTTCGCCACACAATGGACATTCCGAATCAGATTATCTGCGGCGCGATGACTCCTGCGCCGCAGGTAATTGTGACCTACCGCCCAACTTCGGGATACAAAATCAAACTCGATGGCGAACCAGTCGGCGTTGAGTTTTTGAAAACAACCGGCAATTGAAAATTAGAACTCGAAGTCTACGGAAGCGACCTGTTCGCAAATTTCTTTTGCTCGAGCGATAACGGGCAGGTGATGTTCGTGT
>CAYLJQ010000941.1:0-2612 GCA_964383955.1 uncultured Heliomicrobium sp.
TGGTACTGGCGGAATCGAATGGAGTCCAGTGGTAACTTCAACTGGCAAACAGCTTGCTTGTTTTTCATCAAATGCAACAAAGCCTGCCGAACTAAATGTAATAACTACAGCTAAAAGCATTGATAAGCTTCTTGAGAATGAAAATGTTGCAAAAGCTCAAGTCATTGCTCCATTTCGTTCAGTGTATTTTGGAGATTTGCTGACCACTCCCCAGCAAGTCATCTTCAAAGCCGCCGATGGCCAGGAAATTCACGGCCAGTTGTTCCTGCCGAAAGACGCCAAGCCTACGGACAAACTGCCAGCCGTCATCTTTTCGCACGGCGGTCCTAGCCGACAGATGCTGCTGGGCTGGCACAATATGTACTACTACCACAACGCTTACGGCTTCAATCAGTTTTTGGCCAGTCGTGGCTATGCGGTGCTGTCGGTCAATTACCGGCTGGGCATTGGCTACGGACGAGCATTTCGCCAAGCCAAAAACGGCGGCGGGCGCGGCGCTTCGGAATATCAGGACATCTTAGCCGGAGCGCATTACCTGCGTTCGCGTGCGGACATTGATCAGGCTCGGATTGGGCTGTGGGGAGGAAGTTACGGCGGCTATCTGACGGCGCTCGGTTTGGCGCGCAATTCGGATTTGTTCGCCGCCGGAGTTGACCTGCACGGCGTTCACGACTGGTCGCTGCGGCTTTCAAACGCAACCTGGATCGAATACGGCAATCGTGATGCGGTGAAAATTGCGCTGGAAGCTTCGCCGGTCGGCTCGGTGGAAAAATGGCGTTCGCCTGTGCAGTTCATTCACGGAGACGACGACCGCAACGTGGCCTTTTCGCAAACCGTGGATTTGGTTCGCCGCTTGCGCGAACTGAAAGTGCCGCACGAAGTGATCGTCTACCCGGACGAAGTCCACGACTTTTTGCTACACAAAAACTGGATCGAAATTTACAAAGCCGCTTTCGACTTTTTCGAACGCAACCTGAAAACCGCTAAGCCCAAAACCGCGAAAGTGGACACACTGATTCGCGGCGGCAGCGTGATTGACGGAACCGGCAGTCCGGCGACCAAAGCCGACGTAGGCATCATCGGCGACCGCGTTTCTTTTGTTGGTGACGCCGCAGCCGCTGGCGTCACAGCCGACCGTGTGATTGACGCGACCGGATTGATCGTTTCGCCCGGCTTCATTGATCCGCACACGCACGCCGATGAGGAGTTGTTTAGTCCTCAGCGAAACGCGAATCTGCCCTTCCTGACCCAAGGCGTGACGACCGTTTTTATCGGCAGCGACGGCCGCAGCCGTATTCCTCTGGGCAAAGCCTTGCAGCAACTCGATACGCAAAAGATCGGAACCAATGTCGCGTCGTTCGTCGGTCAAGGAGGCGTTCGCTCTGCGGTAATGGGTATGAGCGATGCCGCGCCGACGGCGGAACAACTGGAAAAGATGAAAACGCTGATTCGTCAGGGAATGCAGGAAGGCGCAATTGGCATGTCTACAGGGTTGTATTACGCGCCGGGCAGTTATTCCAAAACCGAAGAAGTGATCGAACTTGCCAAAGTCGCCGCGCAATTTGGTGGCGTTTACGACACGCATCAACGTGACGAAAGCTCATACACCATTGGCTTGCTGGGTTCGATTGAAGAAGTTCTGCGCATTGGCCGCGAAGCGCGCATTCCGGTTCACATTTCGCACATAAAAGCCTTAGGCGCGGACGTTTGGGGACAAAGCGCCAAAGCCATCGAACTGATCAATCGCGCTCGCACAGAAGGCATCAACGCAACAGCAAATCAATATCCATACGTGGCTTCGGGCACCGGGCTTGGCGCATCTCTGTTGCCTCGCTGGGCCGAAGCGGGCGGCAGAGCCGACCTGTTGAAACGCATTGACGACCCGGCCATTCGCCCAAAGCTGATGGCCGAAATGGAACAGAACCTGAAACGCCGTGGCGGAGCGAATTCTCTGCTACTTCATTCCGCCGACCGCAGCATCAATGGCAAACGTCTGGACGAAATCGCCAAAGCGCGTGGCAAATCTCCTATTGAAACCGCGCTCGACATTTTGAAAGTCACCAGTCCCGGCGCGACTTCGTTCAATATGATCGAATCCGACATTGAAAACTTCATGAAACAGCCGTGGGTGATGACCGGCTCGGATGGTTCTGGTGGCCATCCGCGCAAATGGGGAACCTTCCCGCGCAAGATTCGCGAATATGTGATCAATCGCAAAGTCATTTCGATGGAACGAATGATTCAAGCCAGCAGTTTCCAAGTTGCCGAAACTTTTCACCTGAAAGACCGAGGCAAACTGGCCACAGGATATTTCGCTGACGTGATTGTCTTCGATCCGAAAACCATTACTGACCGTTCAACTTATGAACAGCCGGAACTTCAAGCCGAAGGTCTTCGCTTTATTCTGGTCAACGGCAAATTGGAAATGGACGGCGGCAAGTACAACGGTACGTTGGCTGGGCGAACGCTGCGGAAAGTGGTGAATGGTGAATGAGCGGCACAGCCTTTGGAGTGCGGGGACTTTGGCCACCGCTTTGGTAGTCTTTATTTGTAGCGCGACGGTCGAAACAACTACCAAAGCTACGCCAAAGGCGCAGCACTCCAAAGTACCC
>CAYLJQ010000942.1:0-2608 GCA_964383955.1 uncultured Heliomicrobium sp.
CTTGACCAGATCAGAGCTTTGCTCTTCCACGCTCTTGAGATTTCTTCCGGCGCCCAGCAATCGTGATGGGGCCGACAAACGATCACGTAACAGAAAGTATCCGCTGGCGGCAATCACAACCAACGCAGCGATCAAGCTCATACGCAGTTTCGATCCCAGGTTCGGATTCTTTTCCAGGCCTGAAGCCTGCGCCAGTACCGAGGACGGGCCTTGCGGCGGAAGTTGGCCGCTGCCGTTGGTTTCACCCGCACGGGTCGAAGCGGAAGGCATCAGCGATCCCGTCGCTCTACGGTGCGACACGGAAGTGCTTTGTGATGAAGAAGCTGACGCAACTTGTGTTTTGGCAGCGGGCGCAATTTGGGTCTGAACTGCGGGCACTGCCGGTTTGGATTGGTTGAAGTGACCGGATTTGCTGTCACTTTTCCCTTCATTCTTGCCTTCGATTGATTCTGAAATAATTTGATTAATGCGTTCCTGCTTTTTTTTGACCGCTTCCACAAGCAATGGACCTGAAGCACGAAGGCGTTTCAGCGATTCACTGATTGATTTAGGGTCGTTACTTTCATTGTCAATTGCTTGCGGCGTTGCGGTCGCTGATTGCGCCGCAGTGTCTTTGGGTTTTGAGGCGGGCTGGGTCAACTTTCCCGTGTCCGCCTTGTCTGGTTGCGGCACCGGCGCAAAGCTTTCCAGTTTCGCATTGCGCAATTCTTTGGAAGCGCTACGCGCGGAAAATTCCACATTGAGCGGAGTGGACGAAGAAGAAACTGCCGCTTGATTATGTAACTCTGCCCCACATTGACGGCAATAACGCGCAGCAGTGCCATTGGCCGCTCCGCATCTACCACAGTAATTCATGGTCATAGCCAGGTTCCTCGGAAAACGCGCCGGTAACGCCAGTTGCGCCCGCTAAGAGAGCACAATTTCGCGGTGGGAGTTGGCGAGTTTTCAAACTACTAGTTCAAAATTGCTGCTTGGCTGGCTGCTGGAGACAGCCGGACAAGCCGTACTTCATATAACAATACTTCGCAGAGGAAGGAATTTGGTCATTCCTTGATGACCAGGGTTTTCGCAATTTTATCGTGCAAGCCGCGCTGATTTTCGTCCCAGAGCATCCATAAAAATCCCAGTCCGGCAAAGAGCATTGAAACGAAGTAAACGAGCAAGCGAATCAGGGCGGTTTGATAATTCATCGGCTGACGGTCGGCTCTTATCACGCGCAAGCCGACGAAACGCTTCCCAAAGCTTTGGCCGTCGTAACGAACATAGCTGTACACCCAATTGAAAAAGATAACGCCGATGACCAGTACATATCCGATGTACTGGAAGAAGCCGCCGACCTCCGGCTCCATCAGCTTGCGCTTGACGAAAAAAGCCAGAGCCAGAGTCATGGAAAGAGGGAAGAGCGTCAAAATGTAATCCAGCAAAAAAGCGCTACAACGCGCATTTAAGCTGGGAAGACTTGGCAGATCTGCCTCGTCGTCATGTTTGGGGTTTGCCATAGCAATGAATTTTGTCAGAACTCAGAAAGCTCCGGATGCAGTTTGTGTTATGACACAACGAACTTGAGCGTTGTTTCGCCGAGCTTGAGTTCATCGCCGCTGATCAGCATGTGCGGCTTGCCTTGTGAAAGCTTCAGTGAGCCATTAACGATTGTACCGTTGGCGCTGCCCAGATCTTCAATGTAGAACTTGGCGCCTTGGGCGACGATACGGGCATGTCGTCGCGAAACTCGCGCGGAAGGATCGTATTTTGACAGATCCACTTCCGGCCTGATCCCACGATTGGGATCCACCCGGCCAATCAGACTTTCGCCTTCGATGTTGAGCGGGAATTGGGCGCTCATCTCGCTGGTTCCCATAACAATCAACTTGGCCGTGGTCTTTTTGGTCGGCTGACGAGTGCCGCAATAGGCGCAGAACACATCATCTTGAGCCAGTTCGTGCGCGCAGTTGACGCAGGTGTTCACCGGGCCAAAACTTTGGGCGGTTTCGTACAGATTGGCGACGCCGACTGCGCCTCGACGGCCTTCCTGCATCAGTCGCAGATGCGTTTGCAATTCCTTGCCAAATTCCTTGGCAGATGCAAAACGCGCTTCCGGTTTGTGTTCCACCGCGCGGCAAATCAATTCTTCCATTTCCGGCGTGATTGCCGGATTGATCTGACGCGGTTTTGGGTTTTTGGAAAAATCAAAAATCAGCAGCGGATTGTCTTGCGGGTCCTGGCCAGTCAGCAGATGGAACATTGTCGCGCCCAGCGAATAAATGTCCGAACTTTTCTGGACGTTTCCGGCGAACAATTCCGGTGGCGCGTAACCCATGGTGCCGATGGCCGTCACGCCTTTTTGTGTCGGCGACACGAAACGCGCAATTCCAAAATCCACCAACATGACGCGATTCGTTCGGCCATCAATCATCAAGTTGGCCGGTTTCAGGTCGCGGTAAATGATCGGTGGATTCTGCGAGTGGATGTACTCAAGCACGTCGCAAGCATCAATCGCCCATTTCGTGACCGTTAGCTCGTCAACTTTTCCTCCCGCTGCCCGCTGCCAAGCTGCCAGATCGCCGCCGTCAATGTACTTCATCACCAAATAATAACGGCCGCGTTCGGA
>CAYLJQ010000943.1:0-2606 GCA_964383955.1 uncultured Heliomicrobium sp.
GGGAAACGTTTTCAAAGTTTTTCCATGGAATGCTGACTGAAGGAGTTTACTTCGCCCCTTCGCAGTTTGAAGCCGGGTTTGTTTCCATCGCCCACAGCGCGGAAATTCTTGAACGCACCATTGATGCCGCTCAAAAAGTGATAAGCCAACTGTGAATTGTCTCTACTAACTAACCCCGGGGGTTACCACAACGATGCTACTTCCGTTGCTAAAAATGTTACTTTTGCTCTGCCTTGTGGTGGCGGAAGTAGCCATCCAGAAGCATTCATCGCTTGCCAATACGAACGCAAGAAAACCTCAATCTCGCAGTCCCCTGGAAAAGGAGCGCGACCGCCTTTACGCCCGTCAACAATTCACCAGGAACTTTCGAGACCTGCAATTAACCAGTCAAAGCCTTCTCAAAGAACATGAAGAAAAACGCCTTAATCCGCAGCGGTTAAGCAAGGGAGCGCGCCTGATCAATAAAGCAGCAAAAACCTTACGCTCTTTGATGGCATTGGGAGATTTGGCCGATCCTGTAAAGATAGACAAAGAAATCAATACCCCGCAGCAATTTGATACCTCCATCCGTCGCCTGGCCAAACTTGTATACGATTTCGCTCACAATCCAATTCATCAGAGCAATAAAGTCTTCAACACGGATCAGGCGCAACAGGCACAAACCGACTTGCTGGCGATCATTGACCTATCAAAAGCAATTGAAAATAAAGCCAAGAGCTATACCTTTGCATCGGCAGTACAACAATAGCCGCGAGCTTTCCCACAATTTTCTCGCCAATATTTTGCTAAAAATACCTTTGGCTTAATTGCCCGACTTTTACCCAGAGCCCATTTTTTGCTGGGGAATTGCTACTAACAGTTAGAGTTCAGGCCTCTTCAATTCCCAATAAACGCTTTGCAATCAGACACATCCTACAACCCTGTCAGCCCTAACCTACCATAATGCGAGCCTGATTCTCAGCGCACAATTAAATGTACTCTCTTTGCCCTAAAAATTAGAAATTGATATTGACGGTTAACAATAACGTGCATACACTCCGACGCGTCGGCATTGAACTTCTACCGACAAGTCTTCAAACGTATTACCAATAAATTTTGAGCAGCATTGCTGAGATGTATTCACAGTACTGAGCAGTTTTCATTTACTGCCGAGTTATAGCTTGTGAGGCGAAAGTAAAGCTATAACAGTACGGTACCTTGATTACCATGTTATCTCTGCAAGGTCATTGAAAACAGAGACTTTTACCCTAGTCTCGATTGCATCCCAGGATTTTTCGGCTATTTTGCCGATTTGCGTGCGAGGTCGCTGATCACCAAGCAACCGAACAAACACGTTTCTCACACATTACCTTTCCTCAGGTCACACCTTGTCTAAGCTACCAGCGTTCCGACCGCTCACTCTATGCTCATTTTCATTCCTGGCAATGTTCGCTCGTCCCAGCACATTGCTTCCTGACCCCATCCCAACGGCCTCGTGCGCATAATTTAGTAACGATCTGGTGTGATGCAATTTGCCGTGATTTTATGGAATTTTCCCCACCGTCGCGCCAGCAGGGTAGTGTGGGGTGGCGTGGCGGCGATTACGGATGAGGTTAGCTAGCAGGGGAGCAAACCTCATCCGCTTTTTTATTTACCAGCCTTCCGATCCAGATAATCCACCAACACATTTGCCATTACCTTGACGCCAATAACCAAACTATCTTCATCAATATCAAACTCAGGAGTGTGAATCATGGCAGTAATTCCCCTGGACTTGTTTCCTACTCCCAGAAAATAAAAGAATCCTGGAATAACTTTCTGGTAAGCGGAAAAATCTTCGGCTCCCATTTGAGGTTTTGGGTAAGTAACTCCTTTCTCTCCCAGAATTCTTTTCAAAACTGGCAATGTCGCATCCACCAGCGCCGGGTCGTTGTAAGTAACCGCGTTGTTGCTGCCAAACTCAATTTCGTAACTTGCGCCGTAAGCTGAAGTTACTCCAGCCAAAGTCTGCTTCATCATCTGCATGGCATTAGTGCGCACCTCTTCGTTAAGCGTGCGCATTGTGCCTTCAAGTTTTACTTCGTCGGCAATGATGTTAAAGCGATTACCGCCGTGGATGCTGCCTAGCGTGATCACCAATGGCTCTTGCGTATTGATGCGGCGGCTGCGAATGGTTTGCAACGCCGAAATACATTCGGCGGCAACAACCACCGAGTCAATTCCGTCGTGCGGATAAGCTCCGTGAACTTTTTTGCCGCGAATGGTGATCGAAAAACGATCCGAGGAAGCCATCGCTGGCCCGGAATTCACTCCAACCTGGCCAACTTCGATGTTCGGCATAACGTGCAAACCGAAAATTGCCGAGGGGCGCGGATTTTCCAGACAGCCTTCTTCGATCATAAATGGAGCGCCTCCTTTTTCACCCGGCGGCGCGCCTTCTTCCGCCGGCTGGAAGATGAATTTAATGGTGCCCCGGATCTGGTCGCGCATTTTGCTCAACACTTCGGCTACGCCAAGCTCTACGGTCATGTGTGCATCGTGACCGCAGGCGTGTTTGACACCGTCGTTTTTCGATTTGTAAGGAACATTGATCGTTTCCTGAATCGGCAACGCGTCCATATCGGTTC
>CAYLJQ010000944.1:0-2604 GCA_964383955.1 uncultured Heliomicrobium sp.
TCAAATCCCTTTTGTTCTTTGCCTTGGTATTTTGGCTTTGTCCTGGTTGCTTGTTCCCGCCCAAAAATCGAAAGCCGCATTTAGTGAACCGCCGCAAAATTCAGTATCACAAGGTCTGTTCGTCACGTATCAAAATAAAACCGGAGCTGCGGCTCGCCAATTAAGCGATCAGGATTCCATCGAATTCAAAGCAGCGCAGCAGAGCGCGATATTGGAAGAGTTGCCGCGCGACGCTTCTGTTCAGCGCAGTTCAGAAGCGCGAAACGGATTATTTTTGGTCTTACATGGCACAGCGGGCTTGGAAAATAATTCTGCTGCCAAAGCTGCGCTTCAACGTGCCGCAGGGAAGTGGGAATACCTGATTCAGGATCAGATTTCTGTTGTCGTGGATGTGGATTTTGGGCCGTTATTTTTCGATCAGCCTTTCCCGTCGAATGCGATGGCACTGACCAACGCACAAGGAGTGCGTGCCAGCACTGGAACTTTGTACCCTCGCGTGATCGGCCGTATGCGGGAAAACGCCAACGAATTTCGTCAGAAATTGCTGTTGGACAGTTTGCCTGAAGATTCAGTGCCAACGGATTTAGGATCGGCAGATACGGTCCTTCTTGCTTCTCCGATTGCGCGTGCGATAGGTCTGGTCCTGCCAGCGGACGCTGATCCGAACAACCCTGCGAACCAAGCACAAGCAGATTCCCCGGCAATTGGATTTAATTCCGCGATCAAATACGACTTCGATTCCAGTGACGGCATTGACGCTGACAAGATTGATTTTGAAGCTCTGGCCACGCGAGAGTTGGGACGAATTATCGGGTTCGTTTCCAATGCGGGTTATGTGGAACTCGAACCCGTGCGCTCCACTTATCTAACAGCCTGGGACTTTTTCAGGTTCAGACCGGGTCAAAATCGCAGCGCGATCAACAATGCACAGCGTCCACTGCTATCGGGCGGTGAGCATGTGTTTTTTGCCGGTGGGGAAGAATTGCCGCTTTCAACTGCCAGGCCAGATGGCGTAGGCGGAGATGGCAACCCGGCTGGTCATTGGAAAGATGACGCGCTGACCGGGCGATACATCGGAATTATGGATCCGACATTGGCCTTTGGAGAGCGCGGAGGCATTACTTCCGCCGACATCGAAGCGCTGCAAGGAATGAGTTACGAAGTGTCGCTTGATGCGCCCGTCATTGAAGTCCTTTCCGTTGACGACAATGTCCGCGAAGAAACGATCAAGCTGAATGGCGCGTTGGCTGTGACGCGGCTGACGCCTTCGCGGTATCCGGCGGAATTGCAATCCATTCGCGTTCAATTGCCGCCGACTGCCGACGCCTCGTCGCTGGTGGGGACGCAACTGCGCGTAGTTGCTTTTGTTGATGCAAACCGAACTGGCCATCCGGCTCCGAATCCTGTGGTTCAGGTTGACCGCACGATCACAATTCAGAACATCCCCGAAAACCGCATGCTGGAAATCATGATTCCGAATGCGCCAGCAATCGCTGAAGGCGATCTGTATGTTGGTGTTCAAGCCAATTCGTCGGCCTTGGTCGTTGGAGCCGACCGCAGTTCGCTGGAACAGTATTCCTTTATTTCCACCGACAATGGAGCCAGCTTCCGGCCTTTGATGAGTCAGACACAGACAGATGCTCCACTTAATCTGATCCTGCGCGCGGTGGTAGGCGGCCGAACAGACAGTTTGCCAATCCCATCTGTCAATTTTCTGAGTCCCAGTTCGGCTGTGACAGGCGGCCAGGAATTCACGCTGACCATTACCGGCAAAAACTTTTTAGAGTACGAACCCGGAGCGACGTTTTTCAATTCCGTAGTGCGGTGGAATGGCGAAATTCGCCAGACCACGCGCCTCAATGGCTCAACGCTGCAAATTAGAGTGCTGGCTAGCGACCTGGCCCAGGCAAGCACCGCCAAGCTGACTGTTTTCACCAAAACGCCGGAGAGAGAATTTGAATCCGCCCCAATTGAATTCAAGATTGCTGCGGAAAATCCCAAGCCGCTGGCAATCCAATTGTCGCCTGACGAAGCGGCAATGGGTGGCAGCAATGTTCGTGTGGCAGTGTTTGGCAGAAACTTTACGTCTGCGTCTGTAATGCGCTGGAATGGCGCAAACCGGCCAACGATCTTTACGGATAGCACTCAGCTCAGCATGACGGTCGTAAGGACCGATCTTGAAACAGCCTCCACCGCAGAAATCACAGTCTTTACGCCGGGACCCGGCGGAGGAACTTCAAATGCTTTAAAGCTTTCTGTTGCACCCTGTCGTTATACCCTGGTGCCAAGCAAATCGAATCATAATTCGCTTGGCGATACGGGCGGCACTTTGGTTTCCACCGGCAAACAATGCTCCTGGACGGCGAAGTCCAATGATTCATGGATTCGATTATTGCAGGGAATAGGCTCTCGCACCGGCCCCGGTTTATTGCTGTACACGATCACGTCAAATACAGCTTCCGGAGTTCGCTCCGGAAGCATCACCATTGCTGGGCAAACTATTCCGATCCGAAGCGCAGGCCGAATGACTGCGGTGTCGGCCACGAATTTTTACAGTGGGTTGGCTCCGGATTCTATCGCGGCGCTGTTTGGTGCTGACCTGGC
>CAYLJQ010000945.1:0-2604 GCA_964383955.1 uncultured Heliomicrobium sp.
TGAACGCATCGTATTTGCTGCCCCGGTTGATCGTCTGCAAAGGCGCGAAGGTATTGAAATTGTTGGAATACGTTGTGCCGGTGACATACGCCGCGCCCGTTGTATCCACGGCGATGGCGTAACCTTCGTCCGAACCGATGCCGCCGAAAAAGGTCGAAAAATCAATCACCGGGTCAATGACCAGGGTTTGTTGTTTGTCGTAGCTGGGAACTTCAAATCCGATATTGTTTCCGCCCTTCAGCACATACCGGCTGCTGATCTGGCGTTGTTTGCCGCCGATAGTTTGATAGCTGGCGGGGGCGCGATGGTAAACACGTTGATTGCCGACGTGCAAAACCAGATCGCCGTTATCGTCCAGTTCCAGCTTGTCCGCGCCTTCGACCGCAACCGTGATGTCGGAAGGATCCATTCCCGGCGCAACGACAAAATCGTATTCCAGCGCCCGCTGCGTTCCGTAAAACGCCATTGCCACGCCCGGATAAACGTCCTTGTATTCCACCCGCGAATAATTCGGGATGTTCGTTCGCCATTGGCTGGAATCGTTCCCGATCAAGTAATTGCTTTTGCCGGGCAGCAATCCGGAACCGGCAATGTCTTCGGCTGTGCGGGCATTTTGCAGCTTGAAGCGCAACACTCTGGATTGCGGATTGCGAATCACAGATTGCGGATTGCCTTTCTCCGCTTGATCCTGGCTTTGCAAAACCAAAGCGGCTTCGCTGTCGGTCAAAAAGACCTGATAGCCGTGGCCTCGCGAAATGAATTTGACCGCTTCATCGGCCTGCCCCTGGTTGACCTCAAAACTCATCGGCAAGCGGCCATAAGCCTGTTTCATCTTTTCCGGCTGAGATTGCGCGTTCGCTTCAGCGGCGGGCGTCTTGTCGAAAGCCGCGCGAACAGATTGACTATGCTGAAAAAAGATTACGGCAAAGATGGCAAGAAACAGTCCGGCAGTGGCCAAACCAATGACACGTTTTTTGGAAAACATTGGATGCGATTCCTCCGATAAAAATGACAATTCCGGTTATTTGGTGACAACGAATGAGGCACGTGTGGAAATAGGGGAAGCATTTCAACAACGTAAGACAAGTCACAAGATGGTGAGGCGACCGAATGTGTTGCCTAAGTGTTGGACGAGGGGACAGGTAAATCTTCTTTGTGATTCAACCTGCTTAGCGAAAGGCATTGTAGAGAGCAAACCCGATCTGGACAAGTAGGGTTCGTCGCACCGACTTTCGGCACGTTTGCACGTTTGCACTTTTGTATGATGGCCAGCAAGCGGAACGCCGAACGGCCAATCAAAATGTCAGGACAACTCTGCCCACCAGACTGCCGCGTTGCATTTCATTCAACACAGCATCGGCTTCTTCAAAGCGGCGCGTTTCGATTCGGCAGCGGACTTTGCCTTCGGCAGCCAGTTGCAGGACTTCGCGCAAGTCCTGCCGGGTGCCGACGGCGGAAGCGACGATGCGATATTCGCCGGAAACCATTGCCACCGTGGAAAGATTGATGGGTTCCGGAGCCATGCCCACCACGGACAGCGTTCCGCCTTTTCGCAAACTTCTAAGCGCGGTTTCATACGCCGTTTTCGATCCGGAAGTCACCATCACCACGTGAGCGCCGCCAAGCTTTTTAATTTCCTTGTAAGCCTGGGTGGCCACCGCATTGACCGTGTGATCTGCACCGCATTCACGCGCCAATTCCAGTTTGTCGTCGGAAACATCAACCGCAATGACTTCCGCGCCGCGCGCTTTGGCCAGTTGCACCGCCAGATGCCCCAGCCCGCCAATGCCAAAAATTGCCACGCGTTGTCCGGCTTCGACGCCGGAATCTTTCATCGCCCGATGGACGGTCAGCCCGGCGCACAGCAGCGGCGCGGCTTCGGCAAAACTCAAATTGTCCGGCAGTTTGGCGGTGTGACTCGCCTTTGCTTTGATGTATTCGGCAAAGCCTCCATCCACCGTGCACCCTGTAACCTGCTGTTTCGGACAAAGCGTTTCGCGCCCGGCGCGGCAATATTCGCATTCGCCGCAGGTGTAATGCAGCCAGGGAACACCGACACGGTCCCCGATGCCGAATCCCTCGACACCATCGCCGATTGCAACCACTTCCCCGGCGACCTCATGGCCTGGAATCAAAGGAATCTTGGTAATCGGTTTGAGCAAATCCCATTCGCCGCGCACCAGATGCAAATCCGAATGACATACGCCGCAGGCCGCGACGTGAATGACAAGTTCGCCCGCACCGGCCTGCGGCGCAGGAACTTCTTCGATGGCCAAAGGTGCGGCCAGAGCGTGCAACACAGCAGCTTTCATCAATTGTCTCCTAAAAGCGTTGATCCGAAGGTTTGAATGCTGCGCAAACTATCGTGGCTTCATCGGTTGTGAGTCAAGCTCGGAAATCTGACCGGCAGAAACCGTTGACAGTTATTATTTGGTGCCGTAGATTGCCGGGGTCAGCAACATTCCCAGAAAAGATGTCCCAGATTCAGTTCTTTTCTCAAACAAACTCACGTAAACAAATTTCGATGAAGAAAAGTGTCAGACCTGGTTCCTGGCTATAAATTTAAGCCATGCTTTCCGGCAGACCAGCTTTTCAACTATAGGA
>CAYLJQ010000946.1:0-2601 GCA_964383955.1 uncultured Heliomicrobium sp.
GAAGGCGCAACACCCACGCCGATTTTGCCGCACAGAGAATTTGCGCTGCACTCCGGCAAGCCCTTTCCTTTTTCTTTGCCGTCAAGCCGAGTCCAGGTGTCTCCGCCGTCACGCGAAACATAAACCCCGCTGCCAGCGCCGCCGCTTTTCAAATCCCAGGGAAACCGTCTGGCTTCCCACAATCCTGCAAAAACAATTTTTGGGTTCGAAGGATCAATCGTCACGTCCGACGCGCCCGTGTTTTCGTCTTTCTTCAAAACCTGTTGCCAGGTCTTGCCGCCATCTTTCGTTCGGTAAACGCCGCGCTCTGCGTTGGCTCCGAATGCGTGTCCAAGCACTGCGGCAAAGGCGATATCAGAATTTTTCGGATGCACAGCCATCGTTCCGATCTGGCCTTCCTGCTTCCAAACGTGTTGCCAGGTTTTGCCAGCGTCCGTGGATTTGTAAATACCATTTCCAGCAGCGACGTTACCGCGGATGTTGGCTTCGCCTGAACCGGCATAAATGACGTTCGAGTCAGAAGGGGCAACAGCAATTGAGCCAATTGAAGAAACTGGCTGATCATCAAAGATCGGTTGCCACGAAATGCCGTTGTCGCTGGATTTCCAGATTCCGCCGCCAGCGGTCGCCGCATAAAACTCAGTGCCGCCGGGAACTCCCGTGACGCGGCTGGCTCGACCGCCCCAGGCTGGCCCCAGCAAGCGAAACTTCAGGTTTTTCAACTCCGCAGCTTCTTTCAAAGTGCCGGATACTGTCTGTGCCGATGCCGAGCGAGATTTATCAGTAAAAAGCAGTCCGATCAGCAATAGTAGTGTCGCGAATGCAAAAAACCGCAGGCGAGCGAAACGCATTTCTGGTCTCCAGTAAGTAGATTTA
Organism: uncultured Heliomicrobium sp.; assembly: GCA_964383955.1. Taxonomy (GTDB): domain Bacteria; phylum Acidobacteriota; class Blastocatellia; order RBC074; family RBC074; genus RBC074. Next base: position 877 of record CAYLJQ010000946.1, read on the forward strand.
TTTTGTTGAGTTGTCGGTTAAATGTGGCTGGCGGATCATAATCGAGGCGCAATAAAGCAACAACTGCTGGCAGGCAGAATTCCTTCCTTTAGCGCGAAAGAAGGTTTACTGCTTCACAGGCTCAGCAGGTGCAGTGGCTGGTGGTAGAGGCGCTTCTTTGTAAATGATCCCGGGCATGCCGACAGGTGTTGTTTTGTAGAACTCTTTCGCGGCGAACATGGGAATTCGCACACATCCGTGGCTGGCAGGTTTGGTCGGCACAGATTGCGAGCCGTGAATTGCAGTGCCGTACATAAAGTAAACCGGGTAATACATTTCGCCGAGTGCGCTCTTTTTCCAGCCCGCAATTTTCTGGCGAACCTGGTATCGTCCGGGATGCGTGATGGCGTCACGCGCCCAGCCTTCGGAATAGAACTCTTTTCCATTGCCGGTCGAAACAGGAAGGACTCGCGTAACCACTCCGCTTTCATCGGTGACAAACAGCACTTGTCTGACAAGGTCAACTTCAATGTGCGCGCCTTCAGTTTCGCGCGGAACTGGCCGATTGGCTGTCAGCAGTTGATCGAATGTTGCGCGCGTTAACTGGCCGTTTGGCTTCAGCCGCTCGACTTTCTGAAAAGCGATCAAAGCATTTCTGGACGCTGTGTCCCATTGGCCGTCAATTTTTCCAACCCAATATCCCAGGTCCGCCAATCGCTGTTCGGCAACGCGATGGTCTTTGCCGGTTAGCGGTTTGGGTTTTGGCGCAGTCTTCTTTGCTGTCGCTGAAGGTGGATTCTTGGAAGCAATTCTTGGCCGTGTTGTCTGCGCGTTGGCGCTGATGGCAATCCCGGCAAGCAAGAGGCTAATTGTTGTCAGTCGAAATAGACCAAAAGGCAACCGACGAGGTGAAGAAGCATTCGTCAACAAAATCACTAAGTACTGCATAACGGAAGATTACCACGATTTATTGGGGGCAATTCAAGAGCCGATTGGGGAGTTTATCGAGGCAGGGGAGGTTGAAGTGTGGAGGTAAGCAAGTTGCATCTGTAGGTGGGCAATTTGCTTCCAGAAACTATCGAGGTTTGATTTCACGGCCGTTGACAGCAGGAGCGATGGAAACAGCTTCTTTCAGGCGTTCGATGACGTCCCGGCTCAATTCGTCATAGTCGGCTTTTGCGGTGAAGCCAGCGGCATTGGCGTGGCCGCCTCCGCCGAATAGTTCGGCTACTCGCGCGACGTTGACGCGGTTTTTAGAGCGCAAGCTGATTCGATAGGTCGAGTTAGCAAGCTCCCGGAAAAACGCGACTGCTTCGACGTCTCCGACAGTCAGCGGATAATTGATGATTCCGTCCGAATCGTCTTCGGAAGCGCCAGAATTATCCATGGCGTCCTTGCTCATGGTGATCCAGGCGATTCGTCCGGTTTCATCTCGTTGCAAAGTGGAAAGCACTGCGCCGACCAGCCTGACTTTGGCGTACGGGTAGCTGTAGAAAATTGCCTGGGAAAGTTTCGCCGGTTGTGCTCCGTGACGAACCAATTCACTGGCGATTTTGAACGTGCGTTCAGTGGTGTTGGAGAAATGAAACGAACCCGTGTCAGTCAGCAACGCTGCATACACACAGCTTGCTACTTCCGGCGAAATTTTTGCGCCGATGGCTTTGGCCAGGTTGTAAATCATTTCGCCCACAGCAGCAGCCGTTGAATCAATCCAGTTCAAGTCGCCAAACAGGGCAGTGGTTGAAT
>CAYLJQ010000947.1:0-2598 GCA_964383955.1 uncultured Heliomicrobium sp.
TAACGATAGCGGGCGTTATCCTGTCGAAGCTTTCGAACCTTCCGGCAAGGATTCGCCTGAAGCATATCGTTATCCACGGCTGCCGAAAGCATCCGGCTCAGCATTTCGAGTTCCCGGTTAACCGACGCCGGAGCGCGACGTTGACCAAGCCGGGTCAGGCTCTTACTCCGCTTCGCCTTGTACTCCTCGATTGTAATCGGGTTGATTTTGTCGAGCGGAACCGCGCCGAAGTGCTCAAGGATGGGCTTGAGGATCGTCTCAGTTTTTTCCGGGTAACGATGGTTGGCCCGCACGTATGCCATGAAGACTTCTTCGACAAACACGGCCAGCGTTGGTGGAGTCAGCCAGCCAAAATTCTTATTGTTCACGATCTCTCGCCAGGCAGCCTCGTAGTTCAATGCTTCATTGCGAGTCTTAGCCTTCCGCTTTGTTTTTGGATCACGAGCGCGGCAATTCATGCGTTTGTTTTCAATCTGGAAATTGAAGTACCACGCGCTAACAACTTTGCCCGCTTTGTTGGTCCATTCTCGCTTGTAAACCGACATAGTTTTTCTCCATTGAATAGATTGATGAATTGCCGGGCCGTCGGTGAAAGCAACGACCCGGCGCGAAGCTCAGGCAGGACGACCCGCCAGAACCCGCATACATTCGGGCAAAAGCGTCTTATACGCGACCGCATCAACCTTCCGAGGTTCCAAGTCTTGCGCTTCGTTGAAAATATCCAGATAGAGATCAGTCAAATGGCTAGCGATGATGCTGGGGCATTGGGGATGTGAAATCAGCGCGCCCATTGATTCGGCGAAAGCCTGCATTGTTTCGATTAGGGTGGGTGCACTCGTTGAAGGCGCGGCTGACGTTGCTTTGGTAGATGTTCTGGAAGTTGACATAAACAAAAACTCCTTTGCTTTGAAAGCGGATTGTTATTGGACTACAGGGCAGAAAGAACGATAGGAGCCAGGCTTGTACCTGCCTCCTGATTGAGATAAACGCTTACATTTTCCACGGTACGATTCAAAACGCTTTGAGTGTCGGCAGCTTTACGTCGGGCTGCTTCGATGCACTGGCGAGCCTGACGGATGCGACCGGCGCGCATATCCTGTCGAAAATTACGAATCCATCGGGCGGCGGCATCACCGGCGCTTTCGAGATTGGCAATCTCTTCCGCCGATGTTCCGCAAGCCGTGTAAAACAGACCGCGTTTGCCTGCGCAGTCCGGGCCGACGCCATCGGCAATAGATTTCGGATCGGTAAGTTTGACGCCGCAGATTTGACAGGAAGAAGGTTTCATAAGCGCTCGAAAGTATTTATCAACTGACAAGAAAGATATTACCGTAAGGTCTACGATAATTCAATAAAAATCGTAAGCCCTACGAAAATATCTTGCGCTTAAGAATGCTTGCCCTATAATAGTCGTAGAGATTACGATCTCGAGGATGACAAAAAAGATGCTTTCACCAAGGCAATATGCACAGGCAATTGAGAGACCTTACACGACGGTCATGACATGGCTTCAAGGTGGGCTCTTGCCGCGCGCCAAAAAACGCAGCACGCCTACAGGGCATTTCTGGGAAATACCTGAGGGAACACCGCCGCCAGACTTAAAGCCTGGACCTAAACCAAAGTCCGAATCTGACGGCGAAGTCTCGACGGCCGCCGATGCGCCGGGTGATGGCCCCCCCTCGGCTGTGACAGGTAAGAAGACAAAGAAGCCCCGGAAGAAGGGAACCGGGCAATAGTAAGTACGGAATAGGAGATTTATGTCAGATCAGGAATTGAACATACTTGAGCAGATATGGAAAGGGAAGACGAATTGGGGACCGGAATTGGAGGCTGTTTTGGATAGTCTTGAATCCATTGGTTACATCGAGATTATTGAGAAGCATCGAGAGTCAGTTTCAGGCCAAAGAGAGATTGATTCGATTCTCGTGGGGATCACAGATGAGGGAAGCGCGCACTTGAGCAGCAGCGGGTATTAAGCGTTTCAAGGAAACAGGAAGCTAACTGTGAAGGCTTTCTGGAAAAATCTCGACGGCGACAAGAAGCGTGCGCTTCGCATTAAGAAAAAGACGTGGCTTTAATTCAAGGTATTACGATATGAGCGACAAGGAAGAGCACAGAAAGTCAGTTCGAACGATTAACCAGGACCAAGAACAACGGCTTATCGCGGCTTGTGCAGGCAGATTTGACCGTCTTCGCCCGCTTGTCATTTGCAGCCTTGATTCTGGTTTGCGACGAAGCGAATTGTTTGAAATACGCTGGGAAGATGTGAACTTGGAAGCACGTACGATCACAATTACAGCGCGCAGTAGCAAGACCGATAATTCGCACACCGTTCCTGTTTCGGATCGGATGTTCAAGGAATTGCAAAATCTACGGTCCAACTCCAAGGTGACGCCAGGCGATAAGGTGTTCGAACGCTTGTCTCTGATATTCAATAAAATCTGGCGAGACCTAGTTCGCGTGGCAGATCTGCCCAGTTTTCGATTTTATGGTTTGCGACTGTCGTTTGCTGAGCGACGAGAGCCAAGAGCGAAAGACTGAATTCTGCGAATGAACCCCTAAGACGTTTTATAATCTCTTTTTTTAGATCCGAAGAAT
>CAYLJQ010000948.1:0-2597 GCA_964383955.1 uncultured Heliomicrobium sp.
GAATGGTTCGACATTCAAAAATGGCTGCGTTAGCATACGCCCTACTTCAAAAACACTCTCCCAAAGGAAGCAAATCCAATGAGCAAAGTTTTGATCGCCAGCGACCACGCTGGGCTTCCGGGCAAAGAAACTGTCAAAAACACGCTTGACCAAATGGGCATCGCGTACGAAGACCTGGGCACGTATTCGCAGGATTCCGTGGATTATCCGGATTACGCCGAGCAGGTCGCTCGCCGTGTTGCCGCAGGCGAAGCCGAACGTGGCGTTTTGATTTGCGGCAGCGGCATCGGCATGGAAATCGCCGCCAATAAAATTCCAGGCATTCGCGCGGCGCTGGCCTGGAACGAGGAAACCGCCAAACTTTCGCGCGAACACAACGACGCCAACATCCTTGCCGTCGGTTCGCGCACCACGCCACAGGAAACAATCGAACAAATGACTCGCGCGTTTATGACGACCGCTTTTGCTGCAGGACGCCACACGCAGCGCATCGAAAAAATCAAAAACCTAGAACAGCACAAGGACTAATTCAACAATGCCATATAACCATTATCACTCGCTCGCTGAATCCGATCCTGAAATTTATGCTGCCATTCAAAACGAAACCCGCCGCCAGCACGAAGGCCTGGAGCTAATCGCTTCGGAAAACTTCGTTTCCCAGGCTGTGCTGGAAGCCGCCGGTTCCGTGTTCACCAACAAATACGCCGAAGGCTATCCGGGCAAACGCTATTACGGCGGATGCGAATTCACCGATGTAGTCGAACGTCTGGCGATTGATCGCGCCAAACAATTATTCGGCGCGGAGCACGTCAATGTTCAGCCGCATTCCGGCAGTCAGGCGAACATGGCTGTTTACCTGACCGCTTGCCAGCATGGTGACACAATTCTGGGAATGGATTTGTCGCACGGCGGACATTTGACGCACGGTCATCCGCTGAATTTTTCCGGCAAGAGTTACAAGGTTGTCGCTTACGGCGTAAAGAAAGAAGACGAGACGATTGATTACGATCAAATGGAGGCTCTGGCCAAAGAACACAAACCGAAGATGATCGTTTGCGGCGCGTCCGCGTATTCGCGCGTGATTGATTTTGAACGCATCGCTGCCATTGCTCATGGAGTTGGCGCATTGGTGATGGCGGACATTGCACACATTGCCGGACTGGTTGCGACAGGATTGCATCCTTCGCCGGTTCCGCATTGCGATTTTGTGACGACGACGACGCACAAAACGCTGCGTGGCCCGCGCGCCGGAATGATTCTGTGCAAGGAACAGTTTGCCAAAGACCTTGACCGCAACGTGTTTCCCGGGATTCAGGGCGGTCCACTGGTTCACATCATCGCGGCCAAAGCCGTCGCCTTCAAAGAAGCCGCGCAACCGGAATTCAAAGCCTATCAGCAGCAGATCGTCAAAAACGCAGCGGCGTTGGCGACGGCTGTCGCTGACAACGGATTCCGCATCGTTTCCGGTGGAACCGATAATCACGTTTTTCTGATGGATGTTTTCTCGAAAGGCATTCTTGGCAAAGACGCCGAAAAAGCTTTGGAAGCGGCCCACATCACCGTCAACAAAAACACGATTCCCTTTGACACCAATCCGCCGATGAAAGCCAGCGGCGTGCGCCTGGGAACTCCGGCAGTGACGACTCGCGGAATGGGCGAAGCCGAAATGAAACAGATTGCTGCGCTGATTGCCGAAGTGCTCGACGCTCCGACGGATGAAGCTGTCCGCCAGTCTGTCATCGGCAAAGTCAAAGAGCTGACAGCACGCTTTCCTTTGTACGCCAACCGGATGCAAAATGCCGGTGCAAGTGCCAGTGCTGCTTAAAGTCGAGCTATGAGTGTTGCAACCAAACAAGAGTTGATTGACCTGATCCAAAGCCACGACGCCGAACTCAAATCCTTCGGCGTCAAACGGCTTGGGTTGTTCGGCTCTTTTGTCCGCAATGAGCCGAAGCCGGAAAGTGATGTTGACCTGTTGGTCGAATTTATTCCTGAGCAAAAGACTTTCAGCAACTTCATGAACTTGGGTTTCTTTCTGGAAGAATTGTTTGGCCGTAAGGTTGATCTGCTGACGCCTGAATCACTCAGCCCTTATCTTGGCCCATTTATTCTTAAGGAGGCGGAAGATGTCTCGCTCATCTCGCGTATACCTGCAACATATTCGTGAGGAAATTGAGTTCCTAACCCACAACACTCAAGGCTTGGCCAAAGAAAATTTCCTTGCAAGTGAGACTTTGAAACGAGCGTTTGTTCGCAGTCTGGAAATCATCGGCGAAGCGACAAAGCGATTGCCTATGGAGCTTCGAGATCAATATCCACAAGCTCCTTGGCGTGCCAGCGCTGGAATGCGAGATCGCTTGATTCACGGCTATGAGAGCGTTGATTACGAGATTGTTTGGGAAGCAGTTACCATGGCCATTCCTCAACTTGCTGAAACAATCAATACCATGCTTAATCGAGATGATATTCACTGACCCGTTTCCCTTAAGAGACTTGTTATGCCAACTCTAGCCACGCCCATCGCTGCCACGCTTCCTCCTTCGGAAAACCCATACAGCTTCGTCGAAGTCACGGCGTTTCGCGGAGATTTCGCTCCC
>CAYLJQ010000949.1:0-2595 GCA_964383955.1 uncultured Heliomicrobium sp.
ATCGCCTTGACAAACGTCGCATCGGCCGCCGGGAACGTTGAATGAAAAATGGCTGGGGTTGTACCCATGTGTTTGGGCTTCGCGCGTCGAAGCAAAAGCTTCGCGAATGGCGTCGTACACTTTGATGTACGTGACAGGATTCGAACGCGGCGTACGACCAATGGGCGACTGGTCAACCAGAATAATTTCGTCCACAAACTTGCCGCCTTCGATAGAAGCGAAATCGCCGACCGAACCGGTCCAATCACCTCGCTGCTTTTTCAGTCCGGCAAACAGGCATTCGTGAACCAGCGTGGATTTGCCGGAGCCGCTGACGCCCGTGATACAAACCATCTGGCCCAGCGGAATCGTCACATCAATGTTTTTCAGGTTATGGGCGCGCGCTCCACGAATGGTGATTTGATTTTTACCGGCAACACGATGCTCTTTCGGAACCTTGATCTGCGCTTCGCCGCGCAAATATTTTCCGGTCAGTGAGCTTTCATGTTTCAGCAGATTTTTGAAATTGCCTTCGTAAATCAGTTCGCCGCCTAATTCGCCTGCGCCGGGGCCAATATCCAGAATGCAATCGGCGGCGCGCATCATTTCGGCTTCGTGTTCGACCACCAAAACCGTATTGCCAATGTCGCGCAAGTTTTCCAGCAAACCGATCAGCCGCGCGCTGTCACGCGGATGCAGCCCGATGCTGGGTTCGTCCAGCACATAAAGCGCGCCGACCAGCGAAGCGCCCAAATGCGTGGCCAATTGAATGCGCTGCGCTTCGCCGCCGGAAAGCGTCGCGGCCAGCCGATCCAGCGTCAGGTAATCCAAACCGACATCATCCAAAAACCGCAGCCGTGAACGAACTTCTTTCAACAACCGGTCGGCAATTGCCGTCTGTTCTTCCGTCAGCTTCAGTCCGTCAAAAAAAGCACGAGAATCTTTGATCGAAAGCGCCACCACTTGCGGCAAGGTCTTGTCGCCGATATACACACAACGCGCTTCTATTCGTAAACGGCCGCCATCGCAATCCGGGCAGCGCGTGTAGCCACGATATTTCGAAATCAGAACCCGAATGTGCAGTTTGTATTTTTTGGTTTCCAGATAATCAAACAGCCCTTTTACGCCTCCGTAACTGCCCTCGCCTTCAATCACTGCACGCTGCTGTTCTTTCGACAAAGCGGAAAAAGGCGTTGTCATGGATATGCCATGGCTTTTGGCAAACTTCACCAACTCATCTTTCCAGTCTTTGAATTGTGGCTTGGTGAACGGCTCAATCGCGCCTTCGGCCAGGGATAGTTCCCGGTTCGGAATTACCAGGTCCATATCCAGCCCAATGGTGTTGCCGAATCCCTGGCAAGTGGGACAAGCGCCAAACGGATTGTTGAAGCTGAAAAGTTGCGGTTCCGGCAGCACGTAATTGATCTGGCATCGCTTGCACTGAAATTTTTCGGAAAATGCCAGTTGCTCAGCGTTTTCGCTCACAATTTGAATCACCGCCTGGCCGTGGCCTTCGCGGTAACAGGCTTCAATTGAATCGGTCAAGCGGCTGCGCGTGTCAGGTCGAACGGCCAACCGGTCAACCAGCACAAAGATGTTTTCGAAGCTTTTGCCTTTGAAACTGTCCGGCGTTTCCAGCTCAATTACTTCGTTGGCAACCGAATCATAAAGCCGCGTGAAACCGCGCTGCATCAAACTCATCAAATGGGCGTTGAGCTTGATCGCTGCCTGGGCTTTCCCGACGCGCGGCTTGGCTTTGGTGATTTTCCGCTTCTTCCCGGTTTCGACCGTTTCTTCCGTTTCCGTAAATTCGGTTCCGGCTGAGGCTGGGAACAAAACGAAAAACCGGGTGCCTTCAGGCAATTGCAGGATTTCTTCAGTGATGGATTGGGGAGTATCGCGTTTCACTTCCGCGCCGCAATTCCGGCAACGCGTGATGCCTATGCGAGCAAACAGCAATCGCAGGTAATCGTAAATTTCCGTCTGGGTCGCGACTGTCGAACGCGGATTTTTCGTCGAATTTTTCTGGTTGATGGCAATGGCAGGGCAAATGCCAATGGCTTCGTCAATATCCGGCTTGTCCATTCGTTCCAGAAACTGGCGCGCATAAGCCGACAAGGATTCGACGTATCGGCGCTGCCCTTCGGCATAAATCGTGTCGAACGCCAAAGAGGATTTTCCGCTGCCGCTGACGCCAGTCACAACCGTCAGTTTGTTCAACGGAATCGAAAACGTGATGTTTTTCAGATTATTGACGCGTGCGCCGCGCACGGTGATCGCTTCATGATTCGACATCCAAACTCCTGCTTCGTGCCGATAACTGACAGGCAGTCAGCATAGGCGTAAATTTGTTTCATGTACGAATCACAGATTCTAGCTGAAAAAATGAAAGCCTGACAAATTCATCAAAATTGTGTGTTTCGGGATTGAAGTCAGAAGGTTCTTTCGCAGGCAATTTTTTTTACAGCTTCGGTCTGACGGGCTGGCTAAGTTACATGGCTGTACACCCTACTCGACGGACCGAAAGCTGCAAAATTCTTCTTCCTGCATCCCAATCAACTTCAGTTCTGCAACCTGATGGCTGCAAAGTAAAAAAATTGCGATGCAAGCGAAGTC
>CAYLJQ010000950.1:0-2591 GCA_964383955.1 uncultured Heliomicrobium sp.
AGACGACGATATTGCGTTTGACGGGTTTGCCTTCCTCGATTTCGGCGACCGGCCCAAGCTCCGCCCAGTTTTCCGCTACGCCTGCCGACAGCGCAGGTGAAACAGCAAACCTTCCGATGTTGATGCCAAGCACTGCGGAAATGCCTGCGGCAATCAGCCCGGAAAGCACGCCCAAAAACGACCGGCGTTCGTTGTTGTCATCCGTTGGTTGATGAACTGACATGAAAAACAATCCTCCTGAAAGTCAGATACTGTGACACTTACAGCTTCACAGGCACACTTCGTGACGCGAAACCCTGTGTTTGGCTGCACAAGCAACTGCCTATGCAAGCTTTGTTCATAACTGCTTTTTGAATGTAGAAACCTGTGGTCGAAAGAGCCGCAATTCTTAACTCGACAAAGAATTTTTGCAAATGCACCGGGCATCAATTTCCGTGTCCGAAAACGGCGAGACAGTTTCCGCTCTCTTGGCTAAACTTTGATTATGGTTATGGATCACAAAAGCTATTACCAAGCAGTGTTGACGCACGATCAGCGATTCGACGGCGTTTTTTATGTCGGCGTGACTTCGACCAAAATTTACTGTCGCACCGTCTGCACCGTCAAAACTCCGCGCAGCGAAAATTGCCGTTTTTTTCCCAATGCAGCCTTGGCGGAACAATCGGGCTTTCGTCCTTGCCTGCGCTGCCGGCCAGAGCTGGCACCGGGCAATGCGCAGATTGATGCCGTCAGCCGGCTTGCGGCTTTGGCAATCAGCCGCATCGAAGACGGTTCACTAACCGAAAAACGGCTGGATGAATTCGCCGCCGAAATGGGAGTCACCGACAGGCATTTGCGCCGAGTTATTCAATCTGAGCTTGGCGTTTCGCCAATTGAATTGATTCAGACGCAGCGACTGTTGCTAGCCAAACGTTTGCTGACCGACACAGATTTGCCGATCACGGAAATTGCGTTTGCAAGTGGATTTGCCAGCTTGCGTCGTTTCAACGCGCTGTTCAAAGAGCGTTACCGGCTGAATCCGACAGAGCTTCGGAAAACGCGCACGGCTTCGGCATCGGAAACACTGGTCTGCGAATTGGCGTATCGCCCGCCGTTCGACTGGCAATCGTTGTTGGAATACCTGAAAGCGCGCGCGCTCAAAGGGGCAGAAACCGTCGAAGGCAATCGTTACTTGAGAACGGTAGCCTTCGGAAAACAAACTGGATGGATCGCCGTGGAACCGTCAGAAGGAAAATCTGCCCTGAAAGTCGAGCTTTCGGTTTCCTTGGCAAAGGCGATTTTGCCTGTGCTGGCGGGCGTCAAACGCGTATTTGATCTAAAAGCCGAACCAACACAAATCGCCGCGCAGCTTGGCGATTTGGCTGCGGCCAATCCGGGGTTGCGAGTTCCCGGAGCACTCAGCGGATTTGAAATTGCCGTCCGGGCGATTCTGGGCCAACAGGTCAGTGTGAAATCGGCGACGACGCTTGCCGGGCGTTACGTCGCAGCGTTTGGCGAGCCGGTGGAAACACCGTTTGCGGCGTTGACACATCTGTCGCCAACGCCGCAACGCGTCGCCGAAGCAGAACTGACTGAACTGACTTCTCTGGGAATCATCGGCGCGCGAGCAAAATCCATCATCGCGATGGCTGAAGCAGTCGCAACAGACAAACTGAACCTGACGCCCGGCGGCAACGTCGAACAAACCATGGAGCAATTGAAACAGCTTCCCGGCATTGGTGAATGGACGGCGCAATACGTGGCAATGCGCGCGCTGTCGTGGCCGGACGCTTTTCCGCACACGGATTTGGGCGTTTACAAAGCGATGGGCACAAACAAACCCAGGCGTGTTTTGGAACTGGCGGAAGCCTGGCGACCGTGGAGAGCTTACGCCGTTCAACATCTATGGAAGTCCTTGGAAAAACCGCAGGAGGAGAAATGACAACGTATTACACGCGAATTGAAAGTCCGATTGAATCGCTGTTGCTGTCTTCGGATGGCGAATCGCTGACCAGCTTGACGATGGTCACACAACGTCACGGCCCGTATTTCAACGACGCCTGGAAGCGCGACGACAACGCTAAACCATTCGTCGAAGCGCGAAAACAACTGCAAGCGTATTTTGCCGCTGAACTGACCGAATTCGATTTGCCACTGAACATGCAAGGCACTGAGTTTCAAAAACAAGTCTGGCAGGAATTACAAACAATTCCTTTTGGCGTAACGATCAGTTACGGCGAACTGGCGCAGCGCGTTGGCAATCCAAACAGTTCCCGTGCAGTGGGCGCGGCGAATGGGCGCAACCCGATTTCGATCATCGTCCCCTGCCATCGGGTCATTGGGTCGAACGGCAAGTTGACTGGTTACGGTGGAGGCATGGAACGAAAAGAATGGCTGCTGGCCCACGAAAGCAAACTTCGTTGAGACACGGATTAACCACGGATAAACACAGATTCACTCAGATAAACACGGATCAGATTTTTAGACTTATCCGTGTTTATTCGTGTTGATCCATGTTCATCCGTGGTTTCTTTCTTACCGATTGGGCTTACCGATTGGGCTTACCGATTGGGCTTACCGATTGGGCTTACCGATTGGGTGCGGTTTAGCTT
>CAYLJQ010000951.1:0-2590 GCA_964383955.1 uncultured Heliomicrobium sp.
CTGAAACGACATTGCCAGGTTGAGCAGGATGAACGGGTACGGATCCCAGTGATAAATGTAGGCAGTGATGTTCAACACAATCCACACAACCAGCATCAGGCTTTGAATGATGATGAACCGCCACGAACCGACGATTTGCGCAAAACGATCCGCAAGCCGTTGCCCGAAAGTCAGTTTCTCTTCGAACTCATGCGCGACGTTGCGCGCCACCCGGCCCCGTTTGATGAACCGTTCGACAATCAGGCGCTCTTGGTCAGAGAGCTTTTCGATTTCTTTCGCCAGAAACTTTTTTGCAGTTTCCGATCTGTTTACAGTCATAAGTCGAATCAGTCTTTCAGGATGAAGGATACTTTCATCGTTACGCGGTACTCGGTAACTTTTCCCTTTTCAACCACGACTTTCAGGTCTTTGACCCAGGCGCTGCGAACGTTTTCCAGCGTTTTACCGGCGCGCTTGATTCCCTTGTCAACGGCGTCGTCAAAGCTTTCTGTGGATGACGAAATGATCTCGGTTACTTTGGCTACAGACATGATGATTCTCCCGGTTTTGGCCGGCATTGACCCGGTTTATTTTTGATTCCGACAATGCTTATTCAGCGGCCGCCCGGCGATGATCGCCGGGCGGCTGATTGTGTGAAGCGACAGGTTATCGCTTCAGTCGCCATTGCTGGTTCGATTGGTTGGCATAATCCCAAAGCTGGATGTTGGCGCCGTTCTCTTTTCCCTGCTGCGTAACGTCAAGACACTTGCCGTTGTCCACACTGACGATTCGGTAATAATCGCCACCTGTTTGCTCCAGGCGCCACCGTTGTTGCCGGGTGTCGCGCCACCCCTGCTGGATGATGTTCGCACCGTTGTTATCTCTGCTGCCCTGAACAGTCAGCGCCCTGCCGCTATGCCGGCTGATGATGGCGACTTCGTTGTTGCCAAGATCTACGATTTCCCAGTTTTGATTCGGCTGATCGGCGAAGCTCCATTGTTGGATGTCGGCTCCGTCTTGCATGCCCTGCTCGGTTACATCCAGGGCTTTATCGCTGTGGCGGTTCATGATCGGGCCAGAGTAATTGACGCGACCGTTCGGACGATTGACTCTGCCGTAATCGCCTCTGTTATCTCCATCTGCATTGCCTCTGCCGCCAACTTCAAAATCGGCGCGGCAGCCGCGGTCAACCCAGATTCCTGTGCTGTTGAATCCCCAGTTTCGCCCCTGCACACAGTTCGAACCGCTTTTCTGTGACACCAGGCGGACCATGCTGCCGCTGGTATTGACAGGACAGGTGTGACGGCGGCCATCGTCGGAGCCGCAATAGATACTTTGAACGCCGTAATTGCCGCGACCATCCCGGTCGTTATCCCTGCCATTGCCCGACCATCCGCCCCGCCATTCGTACCTGATGCCTGACACATTATTGGTGTTGTTGCGGTAGCGATTGCTGACGATAGCTTCGTAGGAAAATTCTCTCGAACCTGCATTGTTATTACGCGCATTATTCCCGCGCGAATTGCCGCTATTCGAAAGAATGCCGGTTCCGCGAACGAGAACTTCTGTGTTCGATTTGAATTCGGAGGTGCCATCGCGGTTAAACATCACCGTCTGGCCGCGCCCTCCTTCTCGATTAATGATTTGAGTTCTGACTGCACGCTGGGCCTGGCTAATTGCCCGATCGTCCGAATCCTGAGCCGAAACCGAATTCAGGCCGCCACTTGTCCCAACCGCAAAGATCACTGTGAACAATGCGCAGACTGCAAATAGCCCTAAACGGTTCGCCAAGGCATAAACACTTTCGTTTTTCATGACATTTTCCTTTGTCGTTACAGATTACCTTCCGGCCGAATGCAGAGTGAGGGCCGCGCAGCCGGAACATTCCAAAAATAAAACGGATCAATGGCTGAAGATAAAATGGGTGGAAGACCATGTGTTAGCATTTGGTCTTCCACCCTGGTTGGAGGAGAGCTTGTTAGTCGCAGGCTCACGCTCCAGTACGGAATGACTACTCCCCATGCAGCCACCCCGATCTCAAAAAGTCTTCGTCTTCCTACTCAAACCGGCATTGCCTGCTATTCATTTCAGAAGACTGTGTTTCAGAAATGATGATGGTTAGAAGCAAAAGCGCCAGGACATTAGTCAGTCGGCATTCGGCGTCACCATCATCACTTCTGGAACACTGCCCCAAATCAAATTTACATGCTCTGACTCAGCTCAGCCCCGGCAGGTAGATAATTCGGCACCCAATTGATGCCGCGCAGTTTGGGTGATTCCAGAGCCTGGTCTATTCGCGTCTCAGCCGCATTTTTTGTCTCACCCATCACTTCGGAAATTTCGCAAATCAAGAATTTTCTCGCCCTTGCCAAAGTCCAGTTTTCGCGAAGTGTAAGCTCTTTCCTCTTGCCCAATTCTGTCAGCGACTCCACGACTTCGGCCAGATCGTACGCCGAACCGGTTGTGAATCGCTTTAGAGTGTCATTGGCGCGTTGCTTACGATCTTTGGCAATTTCGGCTGCCATCGTCAGTTTGTTTAGCAGCATTGGGATCTCGGATTTTTTCAGGAGCGGCCGGATACCCATTGCCTGGATTCCATCAACTGGGAGAA
>CAYLJQ010000952.1:0-2587 GCA_964383955.1 uncultured Heliomicrobium sp.
GTTCAACAGCCTCAGCCATATTGAGAAGTGCTAGCCTTAGTCGGAGAAAACGAATAACGCCTGATAGCTTCCGGAAGCTTGATCTTACGATTGGGTTCAAGATAAGAGAAAGAATGGTAAAGCCATTACTGAACCGTTGTCAGTGCGTCGTCACACATAAGGTTTAGTAATTTACTGTATTGGCCAATGTCGCCAGGCATTGTAGAAAAGCTACATTATCGGGGCTGGCGCGAAATCATTGGTTTAACGCAAAAGCAACGCAGAAGTCATTCAGGAAATTTAACTCAGTAACAGCCTTTGCCGTGTCCAGGACAACTCATCAATTTTCCTTCGGGAATTGTTCAATATTAGACCGCAAACTATTCCAATCTGGCCAATTATGAATGGCCATTCGGGTAATCTACTGAATGGCTTAACACCCAAAAGCATGTTTGCAAATAGCCCCCCGGCATACGTTGCCTGTTTCGGCACGAGAACTTTGTTCATTCAGTTTTAGGGTTCCTAAAACAATCTTTCCCTTGGCGCTGAATTGTACGTTCTAGCTTTCAACTGGAGGTTGATATGAAATTTGATCCAAATCGTATCCTCTGCATCGAAGACGACGAAGCGACATGTCAGATGATGAAAGTTCTGTTGAAAACGTGGAACTATGATGTCGTGGCGGCCCAGACCGCCGCCGAAGGTTTCCTGCAACTACAAAACGAGCGCTTTGCTTTGTGCTTGCTTGACACCAGTCTGCCGGATGAATCCGGCGTTGATTTATGCAAACGCATTTGTGAACAAGGTGGACACGCTCCCATCCTGTTCATTTCCGGCCACGCATACGAAACCGATAGAACACGAGGCTTGCAGGCAGGGGCGCATGCCTATTTTACGAAGCCTGTGAACTTCGATTTGCTGAAAGAAACGATGCCCGGTTAATTGATCAAGCATCGAACGAGATTGAATTCGCTGCTTGAAGGTTGGCCAGCAGGCTTGCCGCCTTTGCTGGAAGATGTTCGAAGCCTCCCAATTCCAATCACACGACAAAACAGGAGACGTTATGACGAGTATCGAACGAGAGAAGAATGAAGCGATGGCACGCAAGGCGAAAGCGATTCGGGACATCTGGCTGCGCGAGCGGGAAGAGGCAATGGCAGCCCAAATTTCTGCCAACGCCAGCATCAGAAGAGGCTGGAAAGAGTCTGACCATCAGGTAGAGGAAAAGCCAGTCAGAACGCCGCACAGTTTAAGTAAAGGCACGATATCGGATCGCCACGGGCGATGAAAAGGATATAGCTGATGATTCAGGAGAAACCCAAGATTGATCGGTTCAAGGAACAGATGCGCGACTCGCTGCGGGAGGAAACCCTGCATTCGCGCTCCATCAAGTTTGCCAAACACAGTAATGTTTATACCTGCGGCGACAGCGACGAACTGATCTATTTCATTGAAAGCGGGCAGATCAAACTGCTGATGAATTCCCCGGATGGGAAAGAATGCCTGCTGGCCATTCTTGCGCCGGGAGACATTTTCGGCGAACTGTGTCTTTCCGGGTTGGAAGCAAGGCTGGAAACCGCAACGGCGATGGAAGACACGCTCATAAAACAAATTCCCTGCCCCAAGTTCTTTGCGCGTTTGGGCCGCGATTCCCTCTTCGAAGGCTTTGTGCAGTACCTGACAGTGCGGATCGCCGATCAACAGCAGGTGATCGCCAATCTGGTGACAGTGGATAGCGAACAGCGGCTGGGCCTGACACTGTTAAACCTGGCGCGCACTTTGGGCAAGAAAGACCCGCGCAGCATTCGCATCGAACTGAGAATCACCCATGAAGAACTGTCGGAAATGATTGGCACGACGCGGCCCCGCATCAGCGTGTTTATGCAGCGATTCCGAAACCTGGGACTGATCGAAACGAACCAGGACAACTTCCTCATTATCAAAGAAAAGAAGCTTGTTGCTTATCTGCGGCAGATTGCCTGAACTTGTAAGCAGTCTGGCAAAATTTGTCGGCATTTCCATTTTTGATTTGTCATTTGTCATTGTCCGGAGCCGCTCTGACCACGATGAAAATGAAAACTGGAAACCGGCAAATGGAAAATGAAGCAAGCTTTTATGCTGTAAAACCACTGCCGAGTTGCTTAGGATGAAATTCCGTGTTCCTGACCATTGAAAAATCAGACGCGGTTTCTTTGCTAACAATTCCTGCCTGCCCATCTGTTGTTCGGACAAGCCAACCGGCGATTTCTCGCCAATTCACTCTTCTCAGCTATCCGTGAATGCCGCTTTGCGTGGTTGCCCTTTGGCCAGAGGCGAAGACCCGCTGGGTTCGCCGAAATCGTTCGTCCAATGCCAATTTTTGATCTCCGGCAGATCCTGGAAATGCTGGCGCGTATAAATCTGATGCTCGTACAGCTTCCGGTTGAAATAGTCGCTCAACTCCGCCGCCTGTGGCTGCAAGCGCGGAATGTATTTCAAGGCTTCAATCGCCAGATGGTAACGGCTCATTTGATTGAGCACGACCATGTCGAAGGGCGTTGTGGTGGTTCCTTCATCCCGGAAACCGCGCACGTGGAAGCGCGCTTCGTTGGCGCGTCCATGCACCATG
>CAYLJQ010000953.1:0-2583 GCA_964383955.1 uncultured Heliomicrobium sp.
CAGTCGCAGAGTTGACTCCCGGTTGGTTTCCGGATGAAAGCCCCAATGTGATTGTTTCGGTATTTGATCGTGATGAGAAACTGGTCTTCGCAAATCAGCAATACGAAGGCAAAGCGTATGAAGTCGGAGCGCGATTCCAATTCGTTTACTCTGACTGGTATCTGGGCCTTCGCATGCGAAACATGACCGAAGAGGAATGGAGTCGCAGGTACTTTTTAACCAACCTGGCGTTTTCAGCATTAACGGCGCTGGTTTTGATCGGGGGCATCGTGCTGGCGTTGAGAACAGCTTCGCGCGCGATGAAATTATCACAGATGAAAGCAGATTTTGTTTCCAACGTCTCTCACGAACTGAGAACGCCGCTGGCTTCCATTCGCGTCTTTGGCGAATTTTTGAAAATGGGGCGTGTCACTGAACAAAACAAAGTCAGTGAATACGGCGAATACATTGAAACGGAAAGCCGGCGACTGACTCAGTTGATCAACAACATTCTGGATTTTTCCAAGATCGAATCGGGCCAGAAAACCTACAAGTTCGAACAAACCGATATTGAACAAGTGGTCAATGACACGCTGAGAACGTTTGAAGTCGTCTTGGAGCAAAACGGATTCAGCGTCAATCTGGAAAAGTCGCCGCAGCCATTGCCGGCTGTGGTAATTGATCAGGAAGCCATCGCTCAGGCCTTTATCAATCTGCTGGATAACGCGGTGAAATATTCCGGCGAAGCCAGCGAAATCAATGTGGCGCTTGGACAACAAAACGGCTTTGTTACAATTGCGGTTCGCGACCGGGGCATTGGCATCGCCAGCGAAGAGCGCGAGAAGGTCTTTGAGAAATTCTACCGCGTAGGCAATGTGCTGATTCACGATGTAAAAGGCAGCGGGCTGGGATTGTCCATCGTCAAACACATCGTCGAAGCCCATGAAGGCAAAGTCACGGTTGAAAGCGAACTTGGCAAAGGCAGTACTTTTGTCATTCATTTGCCAATTGATAACAGCTCGATTCCCAAACCTGAGCGGAAAAATGACGGTCAAACATTTGGCCAAAGATTTGAAATCGGCAGCCCAGCAAGCCAATGACCGAACAAAGGAAAGTAAATACAAATGGAGCTAGTGATAGGGATGAACAGAAAGGTTTTGATAGTGGAAGATGACCAGGCGATGGCCGTCGCATTGAGCGATGGTTTTGCCTACGAAGGATATGCAGTCAACGTTGCGCGTGATGGAGCAGACGGTTTGAAACTGGCAGGCGACAGCGAACTGGATTTAATCGTTCTTGATGTCATGCTGCCGAAAATGAGCGGGTTTGATGTTTGCAAACAGCTTCGCAGCACAGGCAATGAAACTCCGATCATAATGCTGACCGCGCGTGGCCAGGAAATTGACAAAGTCGTTGGCCTGAAAATCGGCGCGGACGATTACGTCACCAAACCTTTCAGTTTTATGGAGTTGATGGCGCGCGTCGAAGCCCTGATGCGCCGCTCTCACCGGAAGCCGGAAGTTTCCCTTGATGAATTCAACTTCGGAGACATCGCCGTCAACTTCAAGCGCTTTGAAGTCACAAAATCCGGCAACCCGCTGGAAATGTCTCCGCGCGAATTCAACATCCTGAAATACTTCATTGAACACAAGGGCGAGGTGGTCACGCGCGATCAATTGCTGGATTCAGTGTGGGGCTATGGCAGTTTTCCCCTGACCCGCACGGTTGACATGCACATCGCAAAGCTGAGGCAAAAGATCGAAGACGCGCCGCACGATCCCAAACACGTCATCACAGTGCATCGCGTTGGCTATAAATTTGTGGTGTGAAGCTTTGGTTAGTGAGTCATTGCGTAAACGATGGCATTCATTCCCAGCCGATAGGCCGCCAATCCGTACTTCAGCGGGTAACGCGGTTCATCAATCCATTCCCAGGCATCGCCGTTGTCGGCGTTTCGCGCGATGAACACCATCACGCGCCCTTCTTCGTTCATGATGGCTTCGTAATGAGGCACGACACCTCCCTTTTCATCTGTTCTGCCGTAATAAATGGCGTTGCTGACGTTCGGAACTTGAACGATTTCGTCAATGTCGAAGTAGCAATGGAACAGCGGATGATCCAGCGGCAACTCCTTGATTTGATATTCGGGAAAAATTTTTCGCATCTGTTCCTGCACGTTCTGCCATTCGTATTCGCCCCAGAAATCGTCCAGGATCAAAAAGCCGCCGCGCAGAAGGTATTCGCGCAACTTTGCGGCGTCATCTTCGGATAATTCCATGCCGCCTGGCTCGACAGCGTAAATGAAGGGGTATTTGAAAATTTTGGGGTCCTGCATCGAAACGGCGACCGGATCATCGGAAACATCCAGCGTGCTGCGAACCCAATCGCGCAAACCCACAATGAACTGCTCATCCGCTTTGGGATAATCCGTTGTCCAACTGCTTCGCCATCCATTGCCGTCGTAGATCAATCTGGCAAACGTGTATTCGCCACGCGGAGTATCTGTTCGGCGAGCGTTACGATTCAGGCGCACATCATCAGAAAGATCCGGGCGGCGACCTCCTCCTCTCTGGCTTTGCGCAACCGGAGCCAGCAACAGCAACA
>CAYLJQ010000954.1:0-2580 GCA_964383955.1 uncultured Heliomicrobium sp.
ACGGACGGCACGGCCTACATTGTCATGGAGCTTTTGACCGGCAACAGCCTGCGCCAGGTCCTTGTAAAAGACGGCACCATCGAACCCAAGCGCGTTTACGGCATCATCCGGCAAGCTTGCGCTGCGTTGGATGCCGGCCACCGCAACGGAATCGTTCATCGCGACATCAAGCCCGATAACATTTATCTGCTGGATACGCACGATGACGACGACCACATTAAGATTCTGGATTTCGGCATCGCCAAGCTGAATGACAAGGCGCTGGACACCTTGAGCGTGGAAGAGCAGCGGCTGACGAATGTTGGAACCATCATCGGCACGCCGCATTACATGTCGCCTGAACAATGCCAGGGCGAAGAAGCCGATGCGCGATCGGATATTTACAGTCTGGGTGTCGTGCTGTACGAAATGCTGACCGGCGTTGTGCCGTTTTTGGCCAAGACACCGACAGGCGTGGCGATCAAGCACGTGACGGAACCTCCCCGCGCATTGCGGGAACTGAATCCTGTAGTCAGTCCGGCGGTTGAATCCGTCGTGCTGCGCGCATTGGATAAAAATCCCAGTGCCCGTCCACAAACTGCGGTTGAGCTTGCTCGCGAATTTGAAAGCGCGCTTCGCCGCGAAGGAAACTACGAAGGTTCGACGGAACTGTTTACCAAATCCGGTGAGCGCAAGTCTTCTGACACGCCGGTTACGGATGCTCACGCGACGGAATTGCTGCAACGCGCAAAAGATACTGGCAGTCAGCAACCTGTCGGCGCTCCGCCGAAAAGTTATGACACTGTCATTGCGCCTACGCCGCCGGACACGGACGCTTTAAGCCCGGACGCCACCGATAAACTTGCCGCCGGTGGAACGGAAGTGCTGCAAAATCCAAAGATGACTGCTCAGCAAAAACCTGTTGCGGCTGATCTGAAGACGCAGGTCATTGACTCTTCCGAAGCGATTCCGCCCGAAGAGAAAAAGCCCGAAGCGAAGACACCTGCTCAAGCTTCACGCACGACAAAATTCGCTTCCGACGAAGAACCTGTGAAGGCGGATGCACCGGCAACGCCAAGCAAGAAAGTCGACCCTGCAAAGGTTGATTCCAAGGCAAAACCAGACAAGAAAGCCGATAAAGACAAACCTGCCAAGTCTGAGCCGGAAAAGAAAGCACAGAAACCCGTTGCTGAAGTTAAGGCTTCTCCGGCCAGCGTTTCGCCGTCATCCACTGTGAAATCTACCGTCGCGCCAACTTCGACGCAGACGAAATCACGCGCTCCTTTGCTGATTGGCCTGGTTGTTTTGCTGGCTGTTGTTGCCGGATTGGGAGCCTGGCTGATTGGCGGGGGCAGCGAAAAATCCGATGCGCCACCTGCAACAACGACGACTTCGCAAAATCCTTCGACCGGGACAACGCCAGCTTCTGGGAATCCGCAATTTCCGCAACAAGCTGCGCCCGATGGAATGGCTTTTGTGATCAAAGGAGTTCTTCGTGTTGGACGCGATAACGGGAAAGAAAACGAAGCTCCGGCCCATGTCGTCAACCTGAACGCGTTTTACATTGGCAAAACCGAAGTCACCAACGAAGAGTATCAGGCGTTTATCGCGCAGACTGGACATGCTGCGCCGCCTTCGTGGAACGGAGGAACGGTCCCGGCTGGCAGCGAAAAACTTCCCGTGACGGATGTCAGCTGGGAAGACGCCAACGACTTTGCCAAATGGGCTGGGAAGCGGCTGCCAACGGAAGAGGAATGGGAATATGCCGCTCGCGGATCGAACCCTGACAATCTGTATCCGTGGGGACTGAAATGGCTGGAAGGCGCAGCCAACGTTATGAAAGATGGTGTGGGACTGAATCAGCTTTCGCCGTCTGGCCAGTTTACCAACGGCGCAAGTCCGTTCGGCGCATTGGATATGATTGGAAACGCCTGGGAATGGACTGCCAGCGATTACAAGGAATATCCTGGCGGCAAAATCAAACCGCCTGATGCCGGGTACAGGAATCTGAAAGTGATCCGCGGCGGTTCATTCAATACGAGTTTTTCCGATGCAACCGCCATGCTTAGAAGCGGCTGGCCTGCTTCGCGCAAAGACTGGCCCAAATCTGTTGCCCCCGATTATTCCAAAACCGGTTTTCGTCTGGCGAAAGATGCAGACTGATTTCACCGGATTGTTTTCTGAAGGTTTTGAATTATGAAGAGTCAACTGAAAGTTTTGCCTGTAACCATCGCGGCGTTGATTCTCTTATCCCCGTTCAGCGCTGATTTTAAAACTTACGCGCAAAGCGGAACCGGCGAATTGCCAAGCACAAAACCGACGCCGACACCAAAAGGCGGCGCGAAAGCTCCAGCCAAGCCTGCTGTTCCTGTGACGCCAACCCTGGCGTTTGGCCAGGAAGCGAAAGGCAAACTTGATCCGCGCGGTTCGGGAAAAGAGGGCGGAAATCTGGTTGAAGATCACATCTTGAATGCCAAGAGCGAAGATTTGCTGGTGTTTCAGCTTCAAAGCGCGGAAACAAATCTCAGCCTGCAAATCCGCGATAAGGACAAAAACGAAGTCGCGGTCAGCAAAGACGCGAAAACAGGAGAGTTCAAAATC
>CAYLJQ010000955.1:0-2576 GCA_964383955.1 uncultured Heliomicrobium sp.
TATGCGAGATAAAATCGTTTTTCAATGCACCGAATGTAAGGATCGAAACTATTTCAAGACGAAGAACAAGAAAACAACGACTCAACGTCTTGAGTTCAAGAAGTTTTGCCGCAAATGCCGCAAGCATTCGCCGCATCGCGAAACCAAATAAGCAGTTCAGTTATTGATATTTTATTCAGGGGTATAGTGTTAACGGTTAGCACGTGGGTCTCCAAAACCTAAAGTTCGGGTTCGAATCCTGATACCCCTGCCAGTTTTTTCAACGCTTATAAATATTTCGAGCGTTGCTTCAAACGAGTCCACCGGCACAGAGGTGACAGAATAATGGCAACATCGAGCACGCGCGAAGGAGCCGCGGCGATGACAGAAGAGTCAAATGAGCAATCGTTAGCCTCCAAGCCTTCAAATTGGCTGGCAGGAGTCCGACAATTCTGGCGTGAAGTCATAAGGGAGATGAAACAGGTTTCCTGGCCAACACGCCCTGAAGTAATAAATACAACAATTATTGTTGTGATTTCAGTCTTTTTCTTTGCTTTTTACTTGTTCACTGCCGACATCGCCTTCACGTATTTAATTAAAGGCATTGAATGGGTAGTGGGCAAAATTTTCTAGCAAAGAAGTGCTGGATTTTGTCGGTCAGACAATTGGAGACTTGCGCAGACTATGGCGAAGCAATGGTTCATTATCCACACTTACTCGGGCTATGAGCGCAAAGTGCGCGACAGTCTGAATTCGCGTATTCAGGCGTTCGACATGGGAGAAGAGATCACTCAAGTATTGATCCCTACCGAAACCGTTGTCGAAATGAAAGGCTCCAAACGTGTTGAAAGCACTCGGATGTTTTTCCCTGGATACGTCCTTGTTGAAATTGAGTGCAATGACAAGACGGACATTTCCGATCGCGCTTGGCATCTGATTAAAAGCACTCCCAAAGTCACAAGCTTTGTTGGTGGTCAAAAACCGACCCCTTTAAGTCAGGAAGAGGTAGATCAGATCGTTCACCATGTTGAAACTGCGGCTGAAAAACCCAAGCCGAAGTTTACCTTCGAGCGCGGAGAAATTGTTCGAATCAATCATGGGCCTTTTACCAGCTTTACTGGCACTGTTGAAGAAGTGAACGCTGACAAAAATATGCTGAAAGTCAGCGTTACGATCTTTGGACGTGCGACTCCTGTAGAGCTAGGCTTTCTCGAAGTCGAAAAAGTTTCTTTCTCTGAAGAAAGTTAATTTCAGGATTTGTAATCACAGTAATTGGGAGGCCGCTTCGGCGTCCGATCATAACCAATCAATAATATGGCAAAAAAAGTTACAGCAATGATTAAGCTCCAGGTTCCCGCCGGAAAGGCGAACCCAGCTCCTCCAATTGGGACGGCGCTAGGTCCGCAAGGCGTGAATATCATGGAGTTCTGCAAACAGTTTAACGCGAAAACCTCAAGCCTGGGAGACATCAAAATCCCGGTTGTCATTACGGTTTACGCAGACCGCTCTTTCACCTTCATTACCAAAACCCCTCCGGCCGCCGACTTGATTAAAAAGGCGATCAAGCTTGAGAAGGGATCAGGCAAGCCTAACCGTGAAAAGATCGGCTCAATCACTCGCGCTCAAATTGAAGAGATTGCGAAATTGAAAATGCCGGACCTGAATACGACAAACTTGGAAGCCGCCATGCGCACTATCGAGGGCACGGCGAAAAGTTTGGGACTAGACATCAAATAATCTTCAGATTGCGGATTGCGGATAACGGATTTCAGAGCGTTTGCTTAATTACGTTATCCACAATCTGAAATCCGCAATCCTAAGAGGGAGTGGGCATAGCCGGCAAGAACCGGATTCCCTATGACCACGCTAACACCTGAAAGGAAACAATCAATGGCAGGAAAAAAGTTTAAGGCTGCGCTCGCCCAAGTCGAGTTGGGAAAACTCTATCTGTTGGCTGACGCTATCGAGCTTTGCAAGAAAATCAAACCGGCAAAGTTTGATGAAACAGTTGAAGTGACAATGGTGCTCGGAGTTGACCCTCGCAAAGCTGATCAAATGGTCCGCGGGACAATCGTGCTTCCGCACGGCCTTGGCAAATCCAAGAAAGTTGCCGTCATTGCGGGCTCACCTGAAAAACAGCGCGAAGCCCAGGACGCAGGCGCTGACGAAGTCGGCGGCGATGACTTGGTTGAAAAGATCAAGGGCGGCTATTTGAGTTTTGACGCCTTGATCGCAACGCCGGACATGATGCGATCTGTGGGTACCCTGGGTAAGGTTCTAGGCCCACGAGGCTTAATGCCCAATCCCAAAACTGGCACGGTGACTTTGGAAGTCGCCAACGCAGTGAAGGAAACCAAAGCCGGTAAGGTGGAATTCCGTGTTGACAAGACCGGAGTGATTCACGTTCCTGTTGGAAAAGTTTCGTTTGCGGCAGAAAAGATCACCGAGAATGCAAAATCGTTGATTGATGCTGTTATGAAGGCGAAGCCAGCAACAGCGAAAGGCAGATACGTCAAGAAGGTGAACGTCGCTTCGACCATGGGTCCAGGCATTCTGGTTGACCCAACTTCGATTGGAGCCTAACAGCTTCCCTTCTG
>CAYLJQ010000956.1:0-2575 GCA_964383955.1 uncultured Heliomicrobium sp.
CGAAACCGTCGAATGGCTGGAACATTGGCTGGCCGATTTCAGCGGCGCGCTCTTGCTGGTCACGCACGACCGATACTTTCTGGATCGCGTCACCAACCGAATCATCGAAATTGATCGTGGCAGAGTTCAATCCTTCACAGGCAATTACGCGAAGTACCTGGAAAAACGTCAGGAGCAGGAAGAACGTCAAGCCGTCGAAGCGCAGAAGCTGAAGCAGATGGCGCGTCGCGAACTGGAATGGCTTCGCCGAGGCCCAAAAGCGCGCACAAGCAAAGCCAAAGCTCGTATTGATCGAGCTAACGAAGTGATCCAGCAATCCCGCCAAGCCGCCAGCGAAATCGCCGAAAAACGTTCGCTCGACATCGCCTTTGAATCGAACCGGCTGGGCAAAAAGATTTTGGGGCTGACCGACGTGACCAAGCGCTATGGCGATAAAACCGTCGTGAATAAGTTCAGCTACCAATTCAAACGGGGCGACAAGATCGGAATCATCGGCGCTAACGGTGCAGGGAAGACGACGCTGCTGGAAATCATCGGCGGACGGTTGCAGCCCGATTCCGGCAAGGTTGAAAAAGGCGAAACGGTTGTCATTGGGTATTACGACCAGGAAAACCGCGAATTCGACGAATCGCAACGGCTGATTGATTACATCAAGGAAGTCGCCGAACGCATTCAAACTGTTGACGGAGATTGGATCACCGCCAGCCAGATGCTTGACCGGTTTCTGTTTCCGCCAGCGATGCAGTATCAGCCAATCGGAACGTTGTCGGGCGGAGAACGACGCAGGCTGTATCTGCTGCGAATCCTGATGGGCGCGCCGAACTTGTTGCTGCTGGACGAAATCACCAACGACCTGGATATTCCAACGCTGGTTGCGTTGGAAGAATACCTGGAAACATTTTCCGGCTGTCTGATCGTCGTCAGCCATGACCGCTACTTCCTGGACCGAACGATTGAATACATTTTCCGGTTTGAAGAAGACGGGAAGGTTCGAGAATATCCCGGCGATTACACCACCTTCCTGGAAATCCGTGACCGCGAAAAGTCAGAAGCTTCCGCCGCCAAAGCCGAAGTCAAAGCGCGCGAACAAAAACAAGCTGCACCAATTGCCGCCGAGCCTTCAGGCAAGCGCAAACTGACCTTCAAGGAAAAGCGCGAGTTTGAAGAACTGGAACTTCGGATCGCGGAAACCGAAGCTCGCAAAGCCGAAGCTGAAGCCAGTCTTGCAGCCAACGGCAGCGACCATGTTTTGGTGGCGAAGCTGTACGAAGAGCTGCAAACGCTGAACGAACGGCTAGATCACGACCTGACTCGATGGGCGGAGTTGGCAGAACTAACCTAAAGAGGAGTTCTCAGCCGAAGAAAAATTTGTCATATACTTTGGCCTCCCACGCAAAACTATTCCTATGACAAACAGGTTGAAGAGCTGAATCAATCAACAACGGGGAAATTTATGAATTGCTCGAAGAATGTGAAGGCCTGCGTCTATCTGGCAATCATTTTCTGTGTCATTGCCCTGGCAGTTTTTCCCAAAACCATAATTGGCAAAACCGGCAAGCCGCAGTCCCAGGTTACTGCGCCAGTGCGCAGTCGCTGGATGCCGGATCGCCGCCTGACTGTTGATTCCACGGATTCACAACTCAGCTATAACTTTGCACGGAGTATAGCGGCGGACGAAGCCGGGCGCGTCCATGTTGCCTGGTATGACAAACGCGATGGAAACTCTCAGATTTACTACAAACGTTCGGCGGACGGGGGCGAAACCTGGGAACCTGAAGTGCGGCTTTCGTATGACCCTGCTTTGCGCGAACATCCGGCAATCGCTGCTTCGGGCAATCATGTTTACGTGGTTTGGCACGATACGCGGAACGAAGGGCTGGATATTTTCTTCAAGTCTTCAGCCGATGGCGGGCTGACCTGGAGCGGGGAAACGCCGCTGACAACGGATGGAAGCTCCGCTTATGCTTCAATTGCGGCTGAAGGCGAAACCATCCACGTGATTTGGGGCAGTCATCAGGAAGGGCCGCAGACGGAAATTTACACCAGCCACTCAACGAATGCCGGGCTAACTTGGGCAGTTGCTACGCGCCTGTCCGAACTTCCGGATGATTCCTGGTCTCCAACAATTTCACTGGCGGGCCGGCAAGTGTATGCCGCCTGGGTGGACACCCGTGACGAAAACGAAGAGGAGTATTTTCGCCGCTCTACCGATGGAGGCCTAACCTGGGGCCCAATCACACGATTGACCAACAATCGCGCCAATTCGTGGGCGCCTTCGATGGTGGCGTCCGGCAACAACGTTCATCTGTTCTGGTTCGATCAACAAGACAGTTCGGTTCAACCGCTCGAAGCCGAGGAAAAGCTGAACGCGGTAATGTTCTTGATGGAGTTGCAGGTTGAACCTGCACCTATTGGCGTTGTGGTTACTCATCCTGAACTGGCTGCGCAACGGCGCGTAACTGAAAAGTACCAACGGGTTCAGTCATCGGTTCTGCCCTGGATTGCGCAAGGCGGTGACGTTTCCAAACTGCAAACGATCCTGCAAGAGTACGAAACGCTTGTACAACAAAAAGCC
>CAYLJQ010000957.1:0-2570 GCA_964383955.1 uncultured Heliomicrobium sp.
CTCCCAAAGCTGTGCTGGTGTCTTACATCATCAAAGGCATCTTGAATCAAAAACTTCCTTGGGCGTTGGTGCTGCTGGGGGTCATGATTACTGTAACGCTGGAATGTGCTGCTGTGCCTTCGCTGGCGTTTGCTGTGGGCGTATACCTGCCGATTTCGACTTCAATGCCGATTTTCATCGGCGGAATGATTCGCTGGCTGGTGGATTTGTGGCTGCGGAAAAAATACGCAGCTCGCAATTTGACCGAAGAACAATTCGTTGCCGAAACCGATAAAAGTCCCGGCGTGCTGATGGCTTCAGGCTACATTGCTGGCGGAGCCATTGCAGGAATCATCATCGCATTTCTGGCTGGAGTAATGACGGACACCAATGTGAAAATTGAGCACTGGGCCAATACCAGCAATACCTTTTTCAGTGGCCCGAACTCCAACCTTCTTTCCCTGCTGCCGTTCATTGTATTGATCGTGCTGTTGTATTTGACCGGAAGAGAAAAGATTTTGGCTGGCAGCACAAAGGCAAAATGATTGACGGCTGGGCATCAATCGAAACACATCATTCACCACAAAAAGCACAGAAGTCACAAAAGGAATTCGTGGGCGACCTCAATTCGATTTTACGACTTCTGTGCTTTTGGTGGTTAGATTTTCAGGTTTCCTCCGCTACGATTATTTGGTAAAGCTCAGCCCGTGCGGGACAAGATGTGGAAGCACATAAGCGAACATCATCACGATCAATCCAACAATAGCCGCCAGAATGATGCTGTGCAGCATCACCGCGCGAAGGATTTTGCCTTCGTTGCCAACCTGCCCTGTCGCGGCAGTCGCTACAACAATAGACTGCGCATCAATCATCTTGCCCATCACGCCGCCTGCGGAATTCGCCGAAGCCATCAAGACAGGATCAATGTTCAATTGCTCTGCGGTAATGCGCTGCAGGCTGCCAAACAAGGCATTTGAGGATGTGTCGCTGCCGGTCAGGGCAACGCCAAGCCAGCCTAAAAACGTTCCGAAAAATGGAAACAGCCAACCAGTTTTCGTGAAGGCCAATCCCAGCACAGCGTCCATGCCGGAATACCTGGTGACAAACCCCAAGCCCAGCATGCAAACAATCGCAAGCACTGCAAAGCGCATTCGATGCAGCGTGCCGAAGAAGATGCTCAAAAGCCGCTTCGGGTTCAATCCAAGCAACAGGCCGGAAACCAGCGCTGCCAGAAATGCCGCCGTGCCAGTCATCGTCAGCCAGTTGAAATCATAGCGAGCAGCTTCCGGGGTGGATTCGCGGACGACGGGCGCGTCTCGGAAAACGTGATTGTGCAGCATCGGAACATCCCAGCCCGGCGGACCCGGGCGAGGCTTTCCGTCCGGCAACGTCACAGCAAAAGACGGCGTCGTCGCTCGGTTCAAGGTGTTTTTGATCGAAGGCAATCCCCACAACAACACGAAGACGGTCAAAATCAAAAACGGCATCCAGGCGCGAAACACTTGAGCGCGCGTGTATTTCTTGTGTTCATGAGGTTTGATCGCCGCGGCTTCATTTTTGAATCGCCAGATGGTTTTGGGCTGCCAAAACCTCAGGAAGACAAGCATTGACAGTAAACACGCCGCCGCCGAAGCAATATCAACAAGATTGCTGTCCACAAAGTTCGACCACAGAAACTGTGTGATCGCGAACGAAATTCCGCAAACCAGAATCGCTGGCAGGACTTCAATCGTCGCCTTCCACGAAGACATCACACGCACCAGCCAGAACGGAACAATCAAACTGGTAAACGGCAAAATACGTCCGGTCATTGCGGACAGATCAGCCAGTGGCAACCCGGTTACAGCCGCAAGCGTGTGAAGCGGCGTGCCGATGGATCCCCAAGCTACGGGCGCAGTGTTCGCGATCAGATTCAGAATCGCGGCGTTGAATGGATCAAAGCCCAAACCAATCATAAACGCGCCGGAAATGGCCACAGGCGCGCCGAAGCCTGCACAGCCTTCGACAAAGGCTCCAAAGGCGAACGCCACCAGCAAAGCTTGCAGTCGCCGGTCTTGCGAAATCGCGGCAACCGAATCTTTCATGATTTCGAATTGGCCCGTGACCACGGAAATGTCGTACAGAAACACGGCGGCCACAACAATCCAGGCAATCTTCAGTCCGAAGGCCGCGCCGAAAACAAAACTCATGGCAGCCATGGCAATCGGCATTGTGAATACGGCGCTGGCCACAATGATTGCCAGCACGGCGCAAATCATCGCCGCCCATTGGGGCGCTGTGCCTCTGACAGCCAGCAGATAAAACAAAATGATGATGGGAATGGCGGCAACCAGCGTTGAAATCGGCCACCAGTGAAGAGGGTCGTAAACTTGTGTCCAGTTCATGGCGGCGGAGTGTAGCCGTGAAGCCGAATTCTGTAAAACTGGCCGACCGAAAAAAGACAGGCTTCAAACAATTTCAAATTGTTTGAAGCCTGTCTGGTCTTTCATGATTGACAGAATTTTTTGCCGGAAGATCAAACCAGCTTGGCAGTCAGATGAATTTCCGTGCCTGCCAGGGCTTTTGATACCGGGCAGCCATTTTTGGCATTC
>CAYLJQ010000958.1:0-2553 GCA_964383955.1 uncultured Heliomicrobium sp.
ATACGCTTTTATGGAGCAATGCGTCGTTGTCGGGCGCGGGTTGAATTACGCCAATGCCTATGAGTTCGCGATCAAACTGATGGAAACCTGCTACGTGGTGGCCGAGCGATTTTCCGGCGCCGATTTCCTGCACGGGCCAATTGCGATGGTGGACAGCGGGTTCCCGGTTTTCCTTTTCGCTCCACCGGGACCGACTTTGGCCGGGGCAAAAGAATTGCTGACGAAACTTCACGGCATCGGCGCTGAAACAATCGCTATTTCCAGCGAATCTTCCGCGCTGAAAATGGCTTCACGCGGAATCAAAATCCCGCAGCGAATCAATGAACTGCTCTCGCCGATTCCTTACATTATTCCGGCGCAATTGTTTGCCGCGCTGCTGGCCGAAGCGAAAGGCCTGACGCCGGATAAGCCTCGATCTTTGTCGAAAGTGACGAAGACTGTCTAATTCAGAAGTAGAGACGCAAAATTTTGCGTCTCTACTGTCTTGTTGGCTTATAAAGAATGAGGTTCGTCGGTTCATAAACCCACGCGGCTTTCAGCCATTCAGGCGCTTTTTTAGGATCGCCAAGTGCCTTCAGTTCCCTTCTCTCTTTTATCTCGCGCTTGCCGATGGCGATGTAATCCACGCGATTGCTTTCCATCCAAGCGCGAAGCTCGTCCAGGGATTTCACCTGGGGAAAGAAAACCCATTCCTGGCGGCTCATATAAGCTAGATGCGGCTTGCGGGCGACGATTCGTAAACTGTTCGGTGCAGCTTTCAAACCCACGATGAAAGCACGCGCTCCGGCGACTTCCAGCGGCTGCGCTTCCAAAAACTCCGTCACGTCTTTGCGCGAAGCGGCAACCGAAGCCACAAACATACTAGCAACCAGCGCCAACGGGATCGCCGCAAACGCCGGAGCCTTCAGCCAGCCTTGCGCGCGAACCAGCGCCAGCCAGCGCACCGCCGCAAACACTGCAAAGCCAGAGTAAAGCGCCATCACGAAAAAGTAATACCGCGTTTCCCAGTGGTTCAGCGCCATCAGCAACAGATACAACCCGCCAGCAACCAATACTAACATCACCGGTTTGGACCTTCGCCCAACGAACGCCAGCGCAATGCCCAGCAAAGCCAGCCAGCCCACCAGCTGTACTACCAGATTGCCGGTGATGCTCTGCCGCAAACTTTCGTACAAGTTGACCGGATACTGTTTGAACAGCCGCGCTGGATCGTAGCGGAGCACATCGCTGAAGGAATGAAACTTTTCTCCCAGCGCGCGCGTGGCATCCTGATTGGTTTCGCCTTTGACCAGTTCGGGGTAAAACTCCGTGGCAATATTCAGGTAGTTGGTGTTGTACATCGGCGAACCGTGATGCCTGTAATTCGCTACCAGCCACGGCGAAGCAGCAACAAAAAACATCATCATAAAGATGGCCGCGGACTTTATGCGCTCACGCCAGCTTTGCTCGAACAGGTTCAGCAACAAAATTCCGATCAAGCAAGCCGCCAACAGAAACAGTCCGTTGTACCGAATGACGTAAGCCGCGCCGGTCAACGCGCCAGTCAGCAGAATTCGCCAACGCCGGCTCAGCCGCTCGCCGGTAAAAATCACCAGCACAGCAAGACAAACAAATAGAAAGAAAACGTCCGTTGCAGCGTTGATTGAAAATTGCGGGAATTCTCCGCTGGTGATGGCGATCAACTGCGCTCCCAGCCCCACCCAAAATTCAAACAACCGGGCAAACAACATAAAGACAAGCCAACCGCACAGCACAGCGCACACAACGGACAACCATTTGCCGACTGCAAACAGATCCCCGCTTAGGCCCGTCAGCTTGCCCAAGCCAGCCAAAATGGCCGGATAGCCCGGCCCTTGAAATGTGTTTTGTGGAAATTGCCCAGCGGCGATGCGCTCAGCGTCTGGGGCGTAGTAATGATAGAAATCCGTTTCAGTAGCGTAATTCCCAAACGGATGTTGGCGAGCCAGGTACGAAAGGATAAAAAAATGAAGCAGACAGAGCAGCAGCGGAAGCCAGCGTTTCATAAATCAAAAGGCAAAAGGCAAAAATCAAAAGGGGAACGACTTTCTATTTTTACCTTTTGAGATTTGCCTTTTGATTTCTAAATGTTTCCCTTCTTTTTCTCTTCCAGCATGTATTCCGACGCGCGCCAGGCCAGCGCCATAATCGTCAGCGTCGGATTTTTGTGCGTGCCCGAAGCGAATGCCGCAGCATCCATCACAAAAAGATTTTTCACGTCCCAGGACTGATTGAACTGATTCAGCACTGAAGTTTTGGCGTCGCTGCCCATGTGAATCGTTCCCATTTCGTGAATCGAATGCCCGGCCACAGACGGTTCTTTCGGCAGTTGCACATCAACAGCTTTGGCAATGGTGAAGATTTCTTCGTAAGTCCGCCGGGCGTATTTGAACATTTCGCGGTCGTTGTCGTGCAGCGGTGAGTGAATCTTCAGCACCGGAATGCCCCATTTGTCTTTCACGCTTGGATCAAGTTCAACGAACTTGTCCGCCGCAGGCAGCATTTCTCCGTGACAAGCCAGCACAACGCGCGCGC
>CAYLJQ010000959.1:0-2548 GCA_964383955.1 uncultured Heliomicrobium sp.
ACGCATTCGATTCAATGGTCGCGACGCTTCATTGGGTTGAAGGTATTTATGTCTTTGCTGGTCGCTGGCTGGGACGGTTATGCCCAGGTCATCGGCAAACAGATTGAACTTGGCGATAGATTGCGGCAGGGCTTGGCGGAATCCGGCTGGCGAATCGTCAATCGCACGCCCTTGCCTGTAATTTGTTTTGTGGACGAACAAAACGCTTCGGCTGATTTTATCGAAGCTGTCGTCAACTCCATCGTCCGATCCGGCGAAGCCTGGATTTCCGTCGCGCGCATTGGCCAACAATCCACGCCAGTCATTCGGGCCGGCATCACCAGTTATCGCACGACCGAAAAAGAAGTGGACGGGTTGATTGATCTGCTAAACCAGACACGGCAACAAGTTTTATCGAACAATGCTTAACAGAAAGGAACATTCGTTATGACTGAAGCAGAAAGACAGGAGTTGATTGATCGTTACGCCGACGGATACAACGAAGTCGTGCGGGCGTTGGAAGGCTTCACGGCTGAAACGTTGACGGCGCATCCGCGTCCCGGCAAATGGAGCGCGGCGGAAATCATCCACCATCTGGCCGACAGTGAAATGACCAGCGCAATTCGATTGCGCAGATTGCTGGTGGAAGACAATCCCGTCATCCAAGGCTATGACGAAGCGTTGTACGCCACACGCCTGACTTACAACGTTCGCGATATTACACCTGCAATGGAAGCCTTTCGCGCGGCGCGTGCAACAACGGTTCAGTTGCTGAAGCGTATGACCGAAGAAGATTGGCAGCGCAAAGGCACGCATTCGGAAAGCGGCGAATACGGCACGGAAATCTGGCTGAAAAATTACGCTGCGCACGCACATGATCACGCAGATCAGGTTCGTCGGCTGAGCGAAGCGTTCTCTTGATTTGAAAGGAGTGCAAATTATGGAAACAGCATCACCAACGACAAAAAGCTTTACACAATTCGTCCGAAGCCATCAGATCGATTGGAAGCCTTTGCCCGAACCCGGTGTGTCCGGCGTTTTTGTAAAAGTGCTGCGATTCGATGAAGAAACTCACAGGGCTCCCACGATCCTGTTGAAATTTGAAGCGGGTGCAACATATCCAGCCCACAATCATCCCGGCGGCGAGGAAATCTTTGTCCTTGAAGGCGATATCAAGCTTGGCAAGGATCATTTGTATGCGGGCGATTATTTGTACACTTCGCCAAACGGGAAACATGCGGTTTGGTCGGAAAAAGGCTGCATGGTACTGGTCAATGTCCCACAGGCAGTGGAAGTCCTGAAAAAGA
Organism: uncultured Heliomicrobium sp.; assembly: GCA_964383955.1. Lineage (GTDB taxonomy): Bacteria > Acidobacteriota > Blastocatellia > RBC074 > RBC074 > RBC074. The sequence continues at coordinate 1,287 of CAYLJQ010000959.1, forward strand.
CTCTAGAACATTCTGTGTAAAAAGGAGATTAAAGCTATGAATACAAAACCTGGCGCTGAAGAGTACGCCCCCTATTACGGCAAATACGTTTCGCTCGTTCCGGACGGCGACATTGTTGGCACGCTGACCAAACAGCTAGGCGACACACTTTCCGCCTGGCGAGCCGTTCCGGCGGACAAAGCTGAACACCGTTACGCGCCCGGCAAATGGACGACCAAAGAAATGATGGCTCACGTGATTGATACCGAACGGATCATGGCGTATCGAGCGCTGCGAATTGCTCGCGGCGACAAAACCGCTTTGCCGGGATTCGAACAGGATGATTTCATCGCCGGCGGAGACTGGTCAAACCGTACGATGGCGGACTTGGCCGACGAATTTGAATCCGTTCGCAAATCGAACCTGTATCTGTTCCGCAACTTGAGCGATGCCGCCTGGAAACAGGTCGGCACAGCCAGCAATAACCCCGTCAGCGCGCGCGCATTGGCTTACATCATTGCCGGGCACGAACTGTATCATCAGGAAATTCTGCGAGATCGCTATCTGGCGTAAGGTAAATCATGGCAATCCTTATTGACGGCACATCATCGGAAATCCGTGGCGAATGGGCGCACATCAGTTTGGCAAAGGCGTTTGAGCGGCTGGCCGAAGCCGTTCCAGCCAAATCGGTTGCGCTCTTCGAACACGGCACGTTGCAAGTCAAACTCTACATCCCGCGCGAGGCCAAGGGAGAACTTGCTGACCCGCAAACGCCGCACGCGCGCGACGAACTGTACGTCGTCGCGCGCGGCGCGGGGATTTTCTTTACCGGTGAAACGCGAAGCAAAGCTGAAATTGGAGATTTGATTTTCGCGCCAACCGGCAAGGCGCACCGCTTTGAAAATTTCAGTGAAGATTTTGCCGTGTGGGTTATGTTCTATGGTCCGGAAGGTGGGGAGCGCACTGAATAAAACTCTCATCTTTTCTGATTGCCTCTCTGCCTGTGCTCCCAATCTGCATTAATCGCTCGCCTTGGTTTGACACCTTTCGTCCTTACTTACCTGTAGTGCCTTGAATTTAGTAACTCCTTTTCGATGCACGTATCCTGTACGGCATTGTGTATTTTCCAGTTGCATCGCACCAGAAGCGTACAGACTTCTAACCGCGTCAAATCCAACAAACCTTTCAATCCTTCAGATTTTCATCACCTTATTCAATTGGCACCCTGCTTGCCTTGTCAACTACCACAAATTGCATTGTGTTATTTGAGCAATCGTCAATTT
>CAYLJQ010000960.1:0-2543 GCA_964383955.1 uncultured Heliomicrobium sp.
AGGCCGAAGTGACTGTTGGAGGCGTGGACACCAGCGAACTGTCATCGAAAACAATGGAAGCGCGACAGGTTCCAAGGCTCTTTTTCATCGGTGAAGTCGTGGATGTCACCGGCCATTTGGGCGGGTTCAACTTTCAGTGGGCTTGGGCTTCGGGCTTTGCCGCCGGACAGGCGATTTAGGAGGGAGTGGGATTGACTCTACGACCTCACCGCCGAGGCGCAGAGAACGCAAAGGAAGCGCAGAGAAATGAGAAGGTAAATGCTCTGCGAAACCTCTGCGCAACTCTGCGCCTCTGCGGTTGAAATTCAGTAGACTTCGTTTCAAATGGTTCCTCAACGCGGCAATCCCAGTGAATCGCGCAAGCGTTCAAACGCAGCCTGCGGCAGTTGCACCAGCACAGGGTTCTTTTTCGGATCCAGCCACGACAATAACTTTTCCATCCGTTCAGGCTCCATCGCAGTGCAACCTGCCGTTCCCTTTCCTGCCCTTTCCCAGATGTGAAGAAAAATGCAGGAACCTGCGCCCGCTTCGGGTTTGTCCGTGTTGTGATCCACAACTACACCCAAACGATACAATTCGTCGTTGCGCCGCATCTGCTCAGAGCTTTTCCAATCCGGATTGGCAATTTTGTTGCGCTCAACCAGGCGGTTGTAATAGGCCGAACGCGTATCGTCCACGCATTCCGACATCGCGGTGGCTTGCAGGTAAGGCAGTTTCACCTGGGCATTCTGCTGCTGCGCATAACCAAACGCTGAGCTTAAATTGAAAACACCTGCTGGCGCCCGACCGTCTCCTTCTTTTTTGATCGGGTCACCCTGCCTGGACAATACCGCTGGTTCGCCGTGCAAGCCTTTGCCCCATGCCATTCCGTTGCGACCGACGGCAATTACGAACGCTGTTTCCTTTCGCTGCCAGGATTTTCCGTCGGGCGTGCGTTCATAACTTCGCAATTCCCCATCAACAGCATTCCAATCTTTGGTCGTCACCAAAATTAATTGTTGCGATTGAGCCAGCATCTTCGCCAGGACTTTTGGCTTGGAGTTCTCAGATTGGCTGCCCAAAACCGGCTCCAGGGCAACACCCAAGAGCAGCATTCCGAACAACAAACACTTCGTTGCAAACATTGTTTCTTCTCCTTCAGCGAGTTTGGACAGGGTCTTGACGGAAGCAATGAACTATGGGAGCATACGCGCTCGTTTCGGGGAGGTTCACCTGCCCAATCGTGATTTCAAGCCTGAAAACATTGCTCGAAATCAATCTTTGCACTCAAAAAACTCTTCAAGATGGCGGCGTAGCCAAGTGGTAAGGCAGAGGTCTGCAAAACCTTTATTCATCGGTTCGATTCCGATCGCCGCCTCCACATTCTCTTTCTACATCATCTTCCATCATCAAGATCTGAATTATTGAACCCTTTGGAATTTTTTCAAAGGGTTCTGCAAAATTATCCTGCCCATGACTTGCATATTTCATGTTCGTCAGTAGAATCCCTCGCGTTCGACTCTGACTTTTCAGACCGTAGCCTTAGCGGTCAGCAGTTCCTGCAGTATCACCAGCAGTTTGTTTTTCCCTTCGCGGTCATTTCTTCGCACTACACTGCGTTCCGTGCCGAACGGCATGGAATCGTCTTTACCAATCTGAGCAAGCCTTTTTTCAAAAATAAGCTGAAGCCTGTCTTTGGCTGATAACTCCTTACGGAAGCAATGAACTATGGGAGCATACGCGCTCGTTTCGGGGAGGTTCACCTGCCCAATCGTGATTTCAAGCCTGAAAACATTGCTCGAAATCAATCTTTGCACTCAAAAAACTCTTCAAGATGGCGGCGTAGCCAAGTGGTAAGGCAGAGGTCTGCAAAACCTTTATTCATCGGTTCGATTCCGATCGCCGCCTCCACATTCTCTTTCTACATCATCTTCCATCATCAAGATCTGAATTATTGAACCCTTTGGAATTTTTTCAAAGGGTTCTGCAAAATTATCCTGCCCATGACTTGCATATTTCATGTTCGTCAGTAGAATCCCTCGCGTTCGACTCTGACTTTTCAGACCGTAGCCTTAGCGGTCAGCAGTTCCTGCAGTATCACCAGCAGTTTGTTTTTCCCTTCGCGGTCATTTCTTCGCACTACACTGCGTTCCGTGCCGAACGGCATGGAATCGTCTTTACCAATCTGAGCAAGCCTTTTTTCAAAAATAAGCTGAAGCCTGTCTTTGGCTGATAACTCCTTATGTTGAGACTATTCGCCTGGAACTCGTTTGGGAATAAATGGGATATTTTATGGACTAACTGGATTGGGCCAGCGGTAGGAACTGGAAGCATTGCTGGAGTATTGACGGAGGCTGGCTGGCCTCCATGGATGGCAAACTGGAACGTCCAAATCAATAACAGGTATTTTTTTGACAGCGAGCAACAATGGTTTAACCAAGCTTCCCTGGCCACAAGTGCTTTTAGCATGGGGATGCAAACTGCACCACGCGGTAAGTGGGCAGCCTGGATTCCATGGGTAAGGACACTTGCCGAAATGAACCAAGGAACAAAGTCCAACTCCC
>CAYLJQ010000961.1:0-2542 GCA_964383955.1 uncultured Heliomicrobium sp.
AAAGCCGCTTTTCATCACGCTGGCTCTGGCCAGGGTTTGGCTGCGAGGCTGGACAGTTCCTCGAACATCGCCTATTTTTCTCCATATTGATTCAAACAAGGAGAAATCGAATCATGAAAAGACAATTGTTGGCATCAGGGGTTGCTCTTCCTCTGTGTCTAATCCTTTTACAAGCATTCACTGGTCAATCCCTGGCGATCCAAAAAACAGAATTGCCTGCGGGCAAACCAATCATCTGGCAAAATCCCGGTTCAGTTGAAACACTGGATTTGGTAGGCGGTTCAACTGGACGCGCCAAAGCACCGAAACCTCCATTTACGTTTGTCGAAGAAAGTATGTCTGGCTCGAATCCAAAAGTCCGGGTGACAGATGCCAATGGCGTGCGTTGGACGGCCAAGTTCGGCTCTGAAGTCAACGCGGAAACCTTTGCGACGAGGCTGGTTTGGGCTGTGGGATATTTTGTGGAGCCTGCTTACTTTGTCCCCAGCGGCAAAATTGCCGGTGTTGGAAAATTGACTCGCGCCAAAGACTTCGTTAAATCCGATGGCAGCTTTACCGATGCGCGGTTCGAAATGCAAAAGGAAAAGAACGTCAAAAAGTTGGAAGAGGAAGAAAGCTGGGGCTGGATGCAAAATCCTTTTGTCGGTTCAAAGGAATTAAATGGTTTGAAAGTGATGCTGATGCTGACTTCAAACTGGGACAATAAAGACGTTCGCGACGCAAAGCGCGGATCAAACACGGCGATTTTCCGGACTCCTGTTGGTTCGGCGGTGCAAGATCGTTATTTGGTGACGGACTGGGGCGGTTCGATGGGAAAATGGGGCGGTTATTTGAGTCGTGAAAAATGGGATTGCAAGGGCTTCAACAGCCAGAGCAAAGATTTTGTCAAAGGCGTCAAAGGCGAGATGGTTCAATTTGGTTATTCTGGCCAACACACTGACGATTTCAAAAATGCTATCCGGGTTAGCGATGTACAGTGGCTGATGCAATACCTTGGTCGTATTACCGACGATCAATTGCAAGCCGGATTAAAAGCCAGTGGAGCCACTCCGGACGAGGCGGCCTGCTTCACAGCCGCATTGCGCGATCGTATCAACCAGCTAAAAAGAGTGGCGAGGTAATTCCATTAACTTCAAAGGATGAAAATTATGGATCGCAGAGAGTTTATTAAAGCAAGCACTTCGTCAGCAATTGCGCTGACAGCAGGAGGGCTGACAACCGCAGGAATGACCGCGACTTCCTATGCGCGCATACTTGGCGCAAACCAGCGGATCAGGCTTGGCGGCATTGGCCCTGGAGACCGTGGAAGCGGGCGCGTTGCCACGGCGCAAAAGCTTGGTGCCGACATCGTCGCCCTGGCCGATGTGAACAAAGGAATGCTGGCGATGGCGCAAAAGAAGCTGACCACGCCTGTCGAAAAAACCTACGTGGATTACAACGAACTGCTGGCGCGCAAAGATATTGACGGCGTTATCATCGCTACGCCGGATCACTTGCACCACGATTGTCTGCTGGCGGCGGTCAAAGCCGGCAAGGACGCCTACATCGAAAAGCCGCTTTGCCGCACCATTGAAGAGGGCGAAAACATGGTCGCGGCCGTCAAAGCTTCCAAACAGATCGTGCAAGTCGGCAACCAGCGGCGCAGCGGCGATCATTTCAAAAAAGCCCGCGACATCGTTGCGTCCGGGGGCATCGGCGAAATCCGGTTCGTGCGCATCTGGGATTTTCGCTATCGCCCGGTTGATCCGTACATCAAACGCAGCAAAGATCAAACGCTTTTTGCGCCTGATCTGATTGACTGGAATCGCTTTCTGGGCAAAGCGCCGAAGCGGCCTTACGACGCCAAGCGTGCTTCGGGCTGGCGCTGGTACTGGGATTACGCCGGCGGTTTGATGACCGACATTGGGCCGCATTGGCTAGACGTGGCAATGTGGATTACAGGCAGCGAAGGACCAAAAACTGTCAGTTGCAACGGCGGCAAATACCAAAACATGGATTGGGAAACGCCCGACAACGTTCACGCGATTTTGGATTGTGGAACTTTCGCCATCGTTTTCATGGTGCAGTTTATGAACGGTCAGGAGCACGACGGCGCGGCGTTTTACGGTTTGGAAGGCAGCATCGTGCAGGAAAACAATCGCGGAATGATGGTGCGTTACGATGCCAAGCGAAAAGAAATCGAAAGCTGGAAAGTGACCGACGAAAGCACCATTCACATGCAAAACTTCCTGGATTGCATGCAAAGCCGCAAGCAGCCGAATTCACCAGTGGAACTGGGAAATCGCGTGCTGGTGGGAGCGCATTTGGCCAACGAATCGTTCCGCTCAGGCAGGCGCGTCAACTGGGATACGGTGAAGTGGCGGCACGCCTAACGAGTTTGTGTTGAGGCCAAAAAGGCGCAAAGGAAATTGATCTCCTTTGCGCCTTTTTCCATGTGCGCCCGGCAGGGCGCATTCACTTGAGGGTGAAAGTCCCTTACGACCCCGGCAGGGCAATGGCATTGAATTAAGCCAATAGTTTTTTGACATACTTATGGAAACGT
>CAYLJQ010000962.1:0-2542 GCA_964383955.1 uncultured Heliomicrobium sp.
GATTTACTACAAGCACATGAGCAAAATGACGAGGTATTGGAACGCATTTATATTGGCCGTCGCTTCAAGAACAACACTGAAAGGCTTGAAACTCTATTTGCTCTTTACAGTCAACAGGGTAGGCAGAAATGATTCCATTTATTCAAATACAAAATCGGCGATCAACCATTGAACATTGGAAAGAAATTCTTGTCGGGAATGACTTATCTAGTTTAGGGGCATTTGCTTATGTCACCGATTCTGGAGCAGCACAAATTGCCTTTCATCTTGGTCTCCTTCTTGGCCCCACACGCCGTTGCCGCTGGGTATTTGGCTTCGACTATGGGCGTAGCCATCCAACAGCTATACGCAAATTAGCAGAAATCGGACAGAGTGAGATTCGAATATATGATGGCGACTATGTCGTGCAATCCAAAGGTTTTATTCCTAGAGTCAACTATCACTTAAAAACAGTACTTACCCTTTTTGCGGACGGGCATCCGTGCAAACAAATCATTGGATCAGGAAATCTTTCAGCATCGGGGCTTCTATCTGGAATTGAGGCAGGATGTGTCATTGACTATTCACAGGTTGATCAGAGGCATGGGAGTGCGCTGCTTTCCACCTTAGAGGAAATTTGGGAAAACGCTGCCCCCTTAGAGAGAGTGATTAACGAGTATGAAAGGCAATATGCTGTGATAAGTCGGCCTGCAATAAATTCCATTGATGACAGCCTTGACGTGGAAATCACCCGACTATTCTGGATTGACGTTGGCTACGTTACGAAGAATAGAGGAGCCAACAGGCCAGGAAATCAATTCGACTTACCAAGAGGTTCACATACACATCTTGGCTTACCGGCAGTTCCTAATCCTGAATTGAATAGCAGATTAGGTGAATTGAAAATCCGAACTCCTATCGGTGCAGTTATCGCTCGGTCGTTACGGTATGGCAATAACGCAATGGAAAAACTTACTTTGCCTATACCCGAAGAATATGGGTATCAGTGCTATGATGGCAAGATTCTAACTTTCAGAGTAGATAGCCACGAAGTAAAACTGGAAGCATTTGAACACGAAGATTTCTTTCGGACTTATGGTTCATATATTAATTCTTTTCATGAAATGCAGAGTGGCAGGCGGTATGGGACTATCGCACTTCGGAATTAGAACAAGAATAACAATAGGTACTGTAAATGACCGAAACTAAATCCGTCCCTTCTGTATCCGTCAACTATGCGCAAGATGGCACATCTACGAAATCAAACATTTTGGGCATGCGCCCAATGCAGGAACGCGCCTATCAGAAACGCGGCGAGCAGTACCTGTTGATCAAATCGCCCCCTGCTTCGGGCAAAAGCCGGGCGCTGATGTTCATCGCACTCGACAAGCTTGAAAACCAGCGACTCAAGCAGGCCATCATCGTCGTACCCGAAAAATCCATCGGCGCGAGCTTTCACAATGAACCGCTCAGCCAGTATGGTTTCTTTGCCGATTGGGAAGTCGAAGCGCGCTGGAACCTGTGCGACGCGCCGGGCGGCGACAACGGCGGCAAAGTGGAATCGCTCAAAAAATTTCTGGAAAGCGAATCCCGAACGCTGGTTTGCACACACGCGACGTTTCGATTTGCCGTGGATAAATTCGGCATCGAACTGTTTGATGATCGCTTAATCGCGGTGGATGAGTTTCACCATGTTTCGGCCAATCCTGATAACAAGCTGGGCGATCACGTGCGCCAACTGATGGAGCGTGACAAAACGCACATCGTGGCGATGACCGGCTCTTACTTTCGCGGCGATGCCGTCGCCGTCCTGCACCCGGAAGACGAAGCTAAATTTGAAACCGTGACCTATACCTATTACGAACAGCTCAACGGTTATCAATACCTTAAGCAACTCGACCTCGGTTATTACTTTTACGCGGGCAGTTACACCGACGAAATTCTGCGCGTGCTGAACCCCGCCGAGAAAACGATTCTGCACATTCCCAACGTTAATTCGCGCGAAAGCACCAAAGACAAAATCCGCGAAGTGGAACACATCATTGAGGAATTGGGTGAATGGCAAGGCGTTGATCCGGCGACAGGCTTTCAACTGGTGAAAACTGCTGAAGGCAAGTTGCTCAAAATCGCCGATCTCGTGGACGACGATGCCACCAAACGTGACAAAGTCACTGCCGCACTCAAAGATCCGGCACAGAAAAACAATCGCGATCACGTAGATATCATCATCGCGCTGGGGATGGCGAAAGAAGGTTTCGACTGGATTTGGTGCGAACACGCGCTGACGGTTGGTTACCGTTCAAGCCTGACCGAAATTATCCAGATCATAGGACGCGCCACGCGCGACGCACCGGGCAAGACGCGCGCCCGGTTCACCAATCTGATTGCCGAACCGGACGCGGCAGAGTCCGCCGTTGCCGAAGCGGTAAACGATACGCTTAAAGCCATTGCGGCAAGTTTGCTGATGGAACAAGTGCTCGCGCCGCGTTTTGAATTCAAGCCCAAACATTCAAACAATCAGGCCACACCCGGCTTTGATTACGGCGCAGGCGGATACCAGCCG
>CAYLJQ010000963.1:0-2542 GCA_964383955.1 uncultured Heliomicrobium sp.
GGACAAAACTCTTATCTAACAATTGGTGAACAGATTCAGGGTCAAGCGGGCGACGACCCGTTACCATTTCGTAAGCAATAACGCCAATCGAGTAAATATCACTGGCCGCAACTGGTTTGCCTTCCACCTGTTCAGGGGCCATGTAGCTGATTGTACCAACCACCTTTGTATCCTTGATGGTTCTCAAATCATGTCGTTCGCGCACAGTAGCAATGCCGAAATCTATTAGTTTGACGTATTCTTCGCCGCTTGTGTTTTGAATCATGATGTTTTCTGGTTTGAGATCGCGATGGACGACTCCCTGTTCGTGCGCGGCGGCCAGTGCCTGTCCAATTTGCCGAACCAGTTTCGCCACACGCTCTAGAGTTATCCCTTGAGCAGACATCGCCGAGCGTAGCGTCACGCCCGAAACATACTGCATCACGAAATAAAGCTCCCCACCAGAAAGCTGGCCGACATCCAGTGAATGCACAATGTGCGGGTGATCCACCCTGGAAAGTATTTCAACCTCCGACTGGAATTTCTGCTTCACCCATTCCTGTTCTTCTTGCGCCAAGTCATTGTCAAGCAAGACCTTGATAACAACCTGCTTGTCGTGCAACTTTGTGTCGCGAGCTATATAAACGACACCAAAGCCGCCGCGACTCAATTCGCGCTCAACTCGATAACGACCATCAATTACCACACCGAATGCCAGCGGCGTTTGTTCAGCAGAGAAAGTCATCAACTGGGTTGGCGGCAGCGAATCAGTGTCCATCGCTTGTAATACAGCATCCACAGCAGTCCCAGCCAACAAATCTTTTCCGGTTCCAGGCCTGGCATTACGATAGGCCTCCACTTCGCTCCGCAATTCTTCATCGCCCGCGCAAGCTCGATCCAGATATGAGCAGCGATCTTCCGCATCGAGTTCCATCGCAGATTGCAACAGCGCTTTTATCTGCCGCCATCTTTCGGGAGTCATAGAGGCATTATTCACAGGTTATATCTCGGATTTGATCATTTGGTGATACAGAAATTGCTTGGCCGCTTTCCACTCGCGAAAATATTGGCGCGGAGAAATTTGCAACACTTCGGCAATTTCATCCGCACTTAATCCGAGAAAAAAACGCAACTCGACCAAGCGCCCTTGTAAAGGATCCAGCTTGGCCAACACATTCAATGCCTCATCAAGCGCAACCAGCTCTGGTGCGCGCATGGATTTTATTTCTGGCGGTTCCTCTCCAAAGGGCGTCGGAATAGGTCCATTAGGCGCAAAATCTAACAAGATGCGGCGCATGGCTTTCGACGAGACAGCATAAAAATGCCCGCGATCTTGCCATTCGGCGGGTTTGTATTTGGCCAGCCGCAGCCACAACTCATTGACCAATGCCGTCGTTTGTAACAGGTGGCCAGGCGATTCCCGCTTCATGTAGCGCTTGGCTAGTTTGTGCAGTTCCCGGTAAACCAACTCCGATAGCTCGGCAAATGCCCCTTCATCGCCTGCGCTCCAGATGCGTAACAATTCGGTAATTTTCGGGCTTGAAATAGCTCCCATAAATCCCCCTAAGCGAACTGAGTCGAATACCACTTGGCGGGCAAATTATCCCACCCTTTCCAAAGAAGCAAAATAAAACTCCGTTGTTGGCAGTTTTTGCGCGAAATCGCTGCTAAGCAAGATGGAAACAGTCGAGAGCTTCGGCATCGTCAATTCAGTAAGACTGAAGCCTTCAGGCGTTTCCATACGCAATAAGGTTCCTGTTAGTTCGGAACCAACTTAACACCAAGTAAAAAGGAGAAGACATGTTAGAAACGAATCTTGTTTATACCGATCTGCAAGCCAACCATCACATGTGGACCAAGGCGCGTCTGGACCCAGCAACCGGGCGACTTGAGGCCAATACCCGCACAGCGACCTTTACCTTGTTCGGAGGGTTCAAAGGAAATGTGCAAATCGCTTTGGTGGATCGTGACGATTACATCATTTACACCACACAGGCTCACCGCTTTGGCGTTGATGGTAAATGGATTGGACGAAACGACCGCAATGATTCCTGGGATGAATCCATTCCTGCGGATATCGCTGGCCGGGCTGTCGGTTTGACTGTCGTCCACTTTTGGGCGGAAGACTGGATGACCAATCTGAACCAATGGCTGACCGTTGGTAAGCAGATTGGAACTGCAGTTGCGGAAGTTTACGGCGCCCTAAAAGTCGTCGGCATTGGAGCGTAATGGTCTAAAGAAAAGATCAAAGTAGCTCAGAGTGGCTAATAACAAAGAGCTACTTTGAATCTTCCGAAGAGGTGCCTTACAGCTTAATTTCAACTAAATGCGAAATTTGCCATCGTCTTGGTAGCACCTATTTTGCTGCTCGTCCCGCTTAAGTAGCACCTTGAGCTTTCGCATCTAACCGCGGTAATAAAATATCAATTTACAAAAGGAGAGTAACAGATGATTTACATCGATTGGAGAGATTTGGAAGTAAGCAAACGACTCAACGATGGTGACGTTGTTCAAGTCAATTATGAAGATATTTCCCCGAACGCCACAGAGTTCATCCTTGAAC
>CAYLJQ010000964.1:0-2539 GCA_964383955.1 uncultured Heliomicrobium sp.
GTTCGATGCCCATTTGCCGAGCCAGAAATGTGTGTTCGTAATATGCCGAATTGAAAACGCCCGGCGTCAGCAACACGATAGTTGGGTCTGGACGATTTGGCGGCGCTAGTGCGCGCAGCGTCGCCAGCAGAGCTTGGCCGTAATGGTCAATCGGACGAACGTTATAGCTGCCGAACAAACCAGGGAAGACTTTTTTCATTACTTGCCGGTTGGCCAGCATGTACGAAACGCCGCTGGGCACGCGCAGGTTGTCTTCCAGTACGGCGAATTCACCATCCTTCAACCGCACCAAATCGGTGCCGGCGACGGAAACATAAATGTCTTTGCGAACGCGTAGCCCGCGCATTTCGCGGCGATAATGTTTGCAGCTATAGACCAATTCGCGCGGAATCAGGCCGTCTTTCAGAATCTTTTCGTCGTGGTAAAGGTCTTTTAGAAACAGGTTCAGCGCTGTGATGCGTTGTTTTAATCCGCGCTCAAGCGTTTCCCATTCGTCAGCGGTGATGATTCTGGGAAGTAGGTCATACGGAAATATTTTTTCTGTGCCTGCGTCATGGCCGTAAACGGTGAAGGTAATGCCCTGATTGAGGAAAGCAACATCAGCCGTTTGTTGGCGCTGTTTCAATTCGCTGGGCACAAGCTCCAGCAAACGATGGAAAAGCGCCTGGTACTGTTCGCGCGGTTTGCTGCCGTCGGCAAACATTTCGTCAAACGCCGCGTCGAGCTGGTAGTTGGCGAAGGGCGGTGAAAACGTCGCCGTGGATTTGGGTTCTGTTAGGTTGTTTTGCGCCATTACTTGATAGCTGGAAAGGCGCAAGAGCAGTTCAACTGCGCCTGCAAGTCGTTTTGTCTGCAATGACGGAAGTCTTCATGATTTTCCGCCGCAACGATCCGATCTTAACGCGAAGACCGCAGTCAGTGCTGCGGTCGAATTAACTTATATTGCAATGGCTTAGTTGAAGGTCAGTGATGGTAGAAACTTAGTGGCGACCCGTACGGGATTTGAACCCGTGTTACCGCCGTGAAAGGGCGATGTCCTGGACCGGGCTAGACGAACGGGTCGCAAGATCGTTTAGAGAATCAATGAACTGAATTACTTACGCGGCTCTCAAAACGAAGGCGGGATCATACTGGCCAGCCCGTGGTTCGTCAAGACGTTGGCCAAATCATTTTTTGCTGCTGGCCAAGCTTTACGCTTGGAACTCTGCTGGCCTACACTGGAGTCAAATTTCGGCAAGGAGCCTTGGAGTCCATGAAAAGAACGTTGACTTTGGTTTGCGCGGTTTGCGTTGCAGCCGTTTTGTCGCTGGCGATGTCAGCCGGGCCTCCCAAACGGCCTCATATCGTTTTTGTCAGCGGCGATCACGAATACGGTTCAGAAGAGACATTCCCAGTTCTCGCCGCAGAACTGGAAAAGAATTACGGGATGCAAACGACTGTGCTGAAATCTTCTCCCGACGAAAATGCGGAAGAAAACATTCCCGGCCTGGAAGCTTTGGCACAAGCCCATGTGGCAGTTTTCTTTTTACGATGGCGGCGTTTGCCAGCCGCCCAGGTTGAACTTATCCGCAAATACCTGAACTCTGGTCGGCCTGTCGTGGCGTTCCGCACGACTTCGCACGCTTTCAATTATCCCAAAGGGCATCCGATGGAGGTTTGGAACTCGTTTGCGCCGGATTATCTTGGTGCGCCGCCTGGATGGGGGAATGGCCATTATCATTACGGCCATAAATCCAGCACCGATGTTCGCATTATTCCCGGAGCCGAGACTGATCCGATCCTGACCGGCGTAGACAGTACCTTTCACGTGCGTTCGTGGCTTTATCACGTGTTGCCGTATCCACCGCCGGATGCAAAACAGCTCTTGATGGGCCGAGCCGTTGATCCGGAGAAAAAAGACGCCCTCGAAAACCCTGTCGCTTGTACGTGGAAAAATAAAATAGGAGCGAAGGTTTTTGTTACTACGCTTGGCCACCCGGAAGATTTTCAGGTCGAATCGGTTCAGCGATTGGTTATCAACGGAATTCACTGGGCGGTTGGGAAGCCAATTCCGAAAAAGTGGGCAGGGCAGTTCAATGTGGATGTGAAATATCACGGGATCAGGGCGACGAAATGAAAAGAATCATTGCATTCATTCTGGGTGGTTGTTTGTTCCTGAGCGGCTCCGCTGCCGCTCAAACGAAAAAGCTGCAGGTCAAGAATCCGAAAAAAACAGAAGCCGAAACTTCAGCGCAGAAATCACCGCCGAGTTTCGATGCTGAGCGTCTGGCACGCCTTTCTGAACGAATGAAATCGTTCGTTGATAAAGGCCGCACGGCGGGAATGGTTACTCTGCTGGCGCATAAAGGAAAGGTCGTGCAGCTTTCGGCCATTGGCTTACAAGACATTGAAGGCCAGAAGGCGATGAAGGAAGACACGATTTTTCAAATCGCTTCAATGACCAAACCAATCACTTGTGTCGGAATTATGATTCTGGCCGAAGAGGGATTGCTGTCCATTGCGGATCCGGTCGAAAAGTTTTTGCCGGGCTTTTCCAAAT
>CAYLJQ010000965.1:0-2538 GCA_964383955.1 uncultured Heliomicrobium sp.
CTCCGGCTTCCATTGCTTCGCGGATTTTGTTTTCGATCAGTTTTCCAAACATAGCAATTGAGTATCAGAATCCTTGCGCTTAGACTGTGCGCGGTTTAAGACGGCCTGACCGTCTGGCGATTTATCACATCCACAGGTTCAATTTTCACGCAGTTGAAATCGGTAATGTCACGTCCATTTTCTGAAGAGGAATTGGAAGAATCAAGCGCGCTTCGTTGTCAGTACGAACAGCACGGCGTCAAAAATTACTATGCTCAGTTTGGCGCGGAGTATCGAAATCCGCACGAACCAATTATTGCCGAAGTTATGCGCGAAGCCGTCAGTCGTTGGAGTTTGGATTTAAGCCACGTGCTTGATCTGGCTTGCGGCAGCGGCGAAGTCACTTTGGTATTGCGTGAGCTTGGCGCCAGGCAAATTGATGGAATTGATCCTTACACCGGCGAAGCTTACTTGGGGCGAACCAGCCAGCAGGCCGAAACTTTCAGCTTTGAAGAAATTGCTGCAGGCGCGCTCGAAGGAAGGCAATTCTCGGTTGTCGTTTGCAGTTTTGCGATGCACTTGATCGAAGAATCCTGGTTGCCATCCCTGCTGTTTCAAGTGGCCGGAATTTCTGATTGTTTGTTGATTATCACTCCACACAAACGTCCGGAGCTGAAAGCGGAATGGGGATGGACGCTAAAGGACGAATTTGTCATTGAACGTGTGCGAGCCAGGCTCTACAAAAAACAAACCGAACGTAGACAGGATTAACAGGATTTTTCAGGATGGTTTTGACCCTGCTGAATCGCGTAAATCCTGTTTACTGCTTCTTCAGGAGGAACGATGCCCCCAACTTTCTTATTACAGACCGGCACAACGCGTCTGGTGACAATTGATTACATTGTGCTGGCGCTGTATTTCGCAGTGATTTTTGCCATTGGCTGGTACCACTCGCGCAAAGAACGGACGACGACCGATTACTTTCTGGCCAGTCGCGATGTGGCGTGGTGGGCAATTGGAGCTTCGCTGTTTTCATCAAACATTGGCAGCGAACATTTCATTGGGCTGGCAGGCGGCGGAGCTTCAAGCGGGATGGCTCCGGGGCATTTTGAATGGTTGGCGTCGTTGATCGTGCTGCTGCTTGGCTGGGTGTTCGTGCCGTTTTATTTGCGTTCTGGTGTGTACACGATGCCGGAATTTCTGGAACGGCGTTACAGTCCGGCTTGCCGAACATATCTGGCGACAATCTCTCTGATCGCTTACGTTTTTACCAAAATTGCCGTCGCCATTTTTGCCGGGGCGATTGTGCTGAAAGCTGTACTGGGTTGGGGGATGTGGCAAAGCTCGCTGGCGCTGGTCATCGCGACGGGAATTTATACCGTGGCAGGCGGAATGGCAGCGGTGATTTACACGGAAGTCATTCAAACCGTGATTCTGGTGGTCGGTGCTTTAGTGCTGATGTTCATTGGCCTGGATAAAGTCGGCGGCTGGTCGGGCTTGCAGGCTTCTGTGCCGCCGGAATTTTTCAGCATGATGAAATCGTCTTCGGACAATGATTTTCCGTGGACGGGGATTTTCTTCGGCGCCCCAATTCTGGGAATCTGGTATTGGTGTACCGATCAAGTTATTGTTCAGCGCACGCTGGCGGCAAAGAATATCAAACATGCACAAGCCGGAACGGCGCTCGCTGGGTTTTTGAAAATCTTGCCGGTGTTTATGCTGGTTGTGCCGGGAATGATTGCTCGCGCGCTGTACCCGGCGGAAATGGCTGCGGATTCCAATTCTGCGTTTCCGTTGCTCGTGACGCGGTTGATGCCAACCGGTTTGCAAGGCGTGATGATCGCCGCAATGCTGGCGGCATTGATGTCCAGTTTGAGCGCGGTGTTCAATTCCAG
Organism: uncultured Heliomicrobium sp.; assembly: GCA_964383955.1. Lineage (GTDB taxonomy): Bacteria > Acidobacteriota > Blastocatellia > RBC074 > RBC074 > RBC074. Next base: position 1,875 of record CAYLJQ010000965.1, read on the forward strand.
TTCGACCATCTTCACGATGGATTTTTATAAAAAGCTGCGGCCTGAAGCTTCGGAAAAACATCTGGTCAACGTTGGACGGGTGGCGACGCTGGTGATGGTTGTGCTGGCGCTGCTGTGGATTCCAATGATGGGGCGCATCAGCAACAAGCTATGGATTTATCTGCAAAGCGTGCAGGCGTATGTTTCGCCACCGATTGCCGCAGTCTTTCTGCTGGGCATTGCCTGGAAGCGAATCAATTCCCAAGGCGCGTTGGCATCGTTGCTGGTTGGTTTCGTTCTTGGCGCGGCTCGTTTCATTCTGGAAGTCATTTACGCTGGCCAACCGCTTGAAGGTTTTCTGAAGTTTTATGTCGGCATGAACTTCCTGCATTTCGCCGTGTTGATGTTTGTGATTTGCGTTGGCGTTTTACTGGCGGTCAGTTTGGTAACGCCCGCGCCCGCCAGCGACAAAGTTGCCGACCTGACATTTGAAACTTCAATTGGAGAAGTTGCTCCGGCTGGAGGTTTCAGTTGGCAAAGCAGATTGCCTGCGGCATTTGCGCTTGTGCTGATCGTGACGGTGATTTCGTTGTGGGTTTATTTTGCGTGATCTGCCTGCCATCCATCGCCGACAGTTGTCGGCGATGGATGGCAGGTTCTTCGAGCAGATTGCACAAACCTATTG
>CAYLJQ010000966.1:0-2534 GCA_964383955.1 uncultured Heliomicrobium sp.
CTTATTTAATGCTGGCGACCTTTAATTTCTACGGCGATTAAACGATTCTTTCACTACGGATGCAGTAAAAGCGTCAAGGGCGACGATTCGGATGATACTTTGACCTCTTAGTGATGTCCAGCAAAATTCATTTTTCCGTAAAAATTCAAATTTTCGGAAAAATCTGAGTAAATGGCTCAGGAATTGGGCTTAAGGTTGGATCTTTTCCAGCGCTAAAGTCGCTGAAACCTGTAAATAAGGGTCGGGCTGGTGACGAGCTAGTTTAAGTGCCTCAATTACTTTCCCATCTTGGCTGGTTGCCATATAGCCCAAAGAGCGGGCTGACTCTCTGCGGACCTCAGCCGACTCATCGTGGTTAAGCGCAGCGAGCAAAACCTCTATAGCCTCGCGATTGCCAATCTTACCAAGTCCGCGAGCGGCTTGGGCTCGCATAAATGCATCCTCTCCCTTGCCCCGTTTTTTCAGCACACTCATTAAAGCTTCAGTCGTGGCGGGGTCACTCATTTCGGCTAAAGCATAAGCGGTCGCCGCGCGTATGTCTTGTTTTTTATGGTTTAGCATTGGCAAGAGAGCAGCTACCACTTCAGGCGACCGGTGAGAAGCCAAGGCATGAAGAATTGCTCTGGAAACTTCAATTTCGCGTTCGGTTTTCAGAGCCGCCAACAAAACAGAAACGAATCTACCATCACGGCTCAACTCCATAGCGCGCGCGGCCAATGCTCGCAATACTGGAGAAGTACCTTGTTGCAGGACGCTTCCAAGAGAAGAAACGGTTTCCGATGTTGCGGACGTCTTTGTCGAAAGCATTGCCCCAAGTTCAATTACAGCTTCAAGCTTGTGTTCTTCATTGCCAGAGGTTAACTGGACAACAAGTCGCGCTTGCCGGGAATCTGCCACGTCCTGAGGCAAAGCAGTATGAGTAAACAAAACGATCGCGAACAAACTTAAGCCGATCGCTACGACAAAATTTCGAACTGAGGCGTTTCGAATTGTCAACGTGCGTATCTCCCAGCTTTGATTTCCGATTTTCTTCTTGCAGATTCCCACTCAAAAACCTGGCAGGCTCGGCGGTTTTCATACGCGGAGCTGAGCAATGAGAGCAACTCATCCTCAGAATTCGGACCATTTGGACTTACTTTGGTGTCTTTCATTGCAATGCGCTCAGCATGCTTGAACTTATTCCCTTCCATCAATGACAGATAAGCCAATACATCTCCAACTTCGATATCACTTAATTGCTGTAATTTATGAGACAGTTTTTCACGGTCGGTCAGTCGCTTGCTCATCACAACCTCCTTGGCAGGGGCAAGCAACTGAATTTGGGAAGGTTCAGGTCAACTCGCCCACCATTTTTTCACGCGCATTGGCGCGCTCAATTTCTCGATCATTTTTGGCAGTAAACCCTCTTGGTTGTTTATGCGTAGTTATTCAATTCTCTGATTACTCACAAATAACCGCTTGGGAGAATCCAGAGATAAGAATAACAATCATCTATCTTTGAAAAATCAGGTATGAAACGATCAACTGATGCAACGTGCAGATGATAGTACAGCATCTTTGCGCCGCGCAAGATGTTTACCAAACAGCGGTTTCCCTTCCGCAGAGACAGATTGACGCGGCGCACCTGCCGATTTACTCTAGCAGCGTCGCTTCGGCATCCCGCGTTTTTGTAAGCGCCCTACCGATTGAGACTCAATCGAATTTATTCACCGGTAAGGAGAAGAATCACGATGAAATTGAAATTGCTGATTGTCGCCTGTTTTATGACAGCCATTTTTTTAACTGCTTCGGCCAGCTTGCTGCCAAGTGAAGCGGCGTTCCAAGAACAAAAACTTCCAGGCGATGACGTTGTTATCCCATCAGTTGATGAAAAATGGGGACAAGTTAAATTTACGCACCAGAAACATTATGGATATTCTGATTGTGTCTTTTGTCATCACACCAACAACAAGGCAATGACTGCCGACAGCTTCAAGGCAGGCAAAGACGGTAAAGTGCCATTGTGTGCCGAATGCCATGTACGCAAAGAGGGCGATGCCAAAACGCCCAAAAACAAAGACGGCGTTGAGCTATGGAGCAAAGAAGCGTACCACTTCAACTGCATTGAATGCCATCAAGGTGACATTCAGCACAAGCCTAAAGACGCATCTCCTGCCAAAAAGCAGGGTGAAGGACCAACCAAGTGCGCCGAGTGCCACGAAAAGAAAGATTGATTTTTAGATGAATAAAGAGAAATCAGTTTATGCAAGTATCGGGCTGCTGTTAGGCCTGATTATCGGTTATGCAGGTACAAATTCCTTAAACGGCGCCGCCCCGGCTCCGCCTGCAAACAATTCAACACAATCGGCGTCCTTGCCTCCTGATCACCCGCCAACGGCGCAAGAGGGCGGGGACGCAACGCCTGCGAATTCGCAAACTGGAGGCGGTCAAGGCGATGTCATGGTTGCCATTGAGCAGGCTCGCAAAGACCCGTCGGATTTTGACGCTCAAATGAAGGCGGCTGAATTATTCAGACAAATCAACCGCCATGAAGG
>CAYLJQ010000967.1:0-2534 GCA_964383955.1 uncultured Heliomicrobium sp.
GCGTAATGGCAGACCAAATCTTGAAAAGCCGTGCGGCTAAATCTCGTTGAGCAGCAATCGCATCGGAGCAGACGAAAAAGGATCCCCTCACTGCCAGAGTAGCAACCCCACATTGCTCTCCCAGGGCGAACTCCAGTGACTGTGTGGCCCGGGGAGCTTGACTCATAGCGGCGAGGGGAGATGCCTTAACCTTAGCCAGTTGGAAACCCGACTGGCTGTTCAAACAATCCACTTGAGCGCTCAAGTGGCTACACTTGCCTGCTTTTGCTTTCGCGATTGAGAAATGACGGTGTCTCACTCCTCCTGCGATACTGCGGAAAGCCAAAGCCGCAATCTACCCTTGATAACCAATTGAGCGATCTAGTAATTGCCGATGTGTCGGTTTCGGCAACATATGCAATATATTTCGCTCTGCCGATAAGCACCATTGGACTTTGGTCCAATGTGCGTTCGCAGCCCCGCAAAGAAAAAGCTGGCAGGAAATCACGTAGTTCCACCTGTGGCATTCCTGAAACCCGCGCCGCATTATCGTTTGGCTAAAATCTACGGTAGTGCCAGTGTTCAGGCTCGGTGAAGAGGAAGGCGGGTGTCGGTCAGCCATTGAATCCTTACGAGAGAGTCAACCGTGACAGCGAAAAACGCACAAAGTGACGATCACGCCATCAGCTTGAAACTCGGGCGAGCGACCACCGAAACGGACACAGACGTCACCGAAGCCGAGTTGCGGGCCGCCTTGAACCGCGCCATGCGCGACAGCCTGAAACCAATCGCCCTTTGTACGGGCATCATCTATCTGGTTGCCTTCGTTACAGTTTCTTTGTCACCTGCTGATACAGACAGGCTGGGCATTTTTCTGCCGATCATGTCCGCCATCTTCCTGGGAATTTACCTGGGATTCCGGAAGTTGCCCATCCCGCTGGAATGGGTAAATCTGTTGACCGCTATTTACGCGACATTGGGGTTGTTCACATGTGTTTTGGCCATGCATAACAACCCGGAGCCCCGGCAAACGACTAATTTTGTGTTGTTGATTGTCGCGGCTGGCGCGTTGGTGCTTTCAACGCAATGGTTGATCGCGTTTATTGTTGCGACCTGCCTTAGCTGGGCCGTTCTGATCTTGGATGCGCCTCCCTCACCGCAATGGATTCATTTTGGGTTCACGCTTTTTGTGGCTGCTGTAATGGCTGTGACGATTCATCTGATCCGTGTTCGCGCCTTGCGGAATCTGGAGATTCTTCGCATGCGGGATCAAGCCCGCAAAGACATGCTTGAAGTGCTTCTGTTAGCAGTCCGGTTGCGCGAAGAAGAAGTCCGCTTGCTGAACGAGCAATTGGAGCATCGCGTCACAGAACGGACGGCTGAACTGCGAAGCAGCGAAGAGCGAAATCGAACGCTGTTTAACGAACTGAACCATGTTGCGCGCGTGGCGACGATGGGAGAGCTTGCTGCTTCGATTGCGCACGAAGTCAATCAGCCGCTTTGCGCCATCATCAACAACGCCGCTTATTGCAATCGCTGGTTGGAAAAACCTGCCCAAGACCTTCCCGATCTGGAAGAAATGCGCGAAGCCGTGAGTGACATCACCGAAAGCGGAAGGCGCGCAAGCGAAGTCATCGCGCGCATCAGAACGATGCTTCGGAAAGGGGAAGCGGTTCGCGCCAGACTGGATGTCAATGAAATCATCCACCAGGTGGTCGGCCTGATGCGCAACGAAGCCCTGAAAAGAAATGTCAGCCTGAAAATGAATCTGGCTTCGGACTTGCCGCCAGTGTTCGGCGATCGCGTTCAACTACAACAAGTGATTCTGAATTTGATTCTTAACGGGTTTGATGCGATGAACGATGTCGAGCCGGAAAAAAGAGTATTGCGAATCTGTTCCAGTTTGTCCGAATGCGGCGACCTGTTGGTTGAAGTTCGCGACACCGGCACGGGGATTGACCAGATCAATTCGCAAAAAATTTTCGACGCGTTTTACACCACCAAGCCGCACGGTCTGGGGATGGGGTTGTCAATTTGCCAGACAATTATCGGAGCGCACGGTGGGCGATTGTGGGCTGGCAATGACCCTGGAGCCGGGGCAACGTTTCAATTTAGCTTGCCGATTTTTGAGGATGTACAGAATGGATAATAACGAACCGATCATATTCATTGTGGATGACGACGGTTTGGTTCGGACTTCCCTGAAACGGTTGATCCGGCTGGAAGGGTGGCGGGTCGAAACCTTTGGCTCTGCCAAAGAATTTTTGCAGGGCGCAAAATTGAATGAGCCGGAAAATTTTGTGCCCGCATGTTTGGTTTTGGATGTCAGGTTGCCGGATTTGAACGGGCTGGATTTCCAAACTGAGCTTGCTAAAGCAGGCATTCAAATCCCGATCATCTTTATCACCGGCCACGGAGACATTCCCATGAGCGTCCGCGCCATGAAAGCCGGAGCTGTGGGATTTCTGACCAAACCATTCAGCGAGCGCGATTTGTTGAACTCCATTCGAGAAGCGATCGAACAGGATATTGCCGCCTTTCAAAAACGCGCCGAT
>CAYLJQ010000968.1:0-2534 GCA_964383955.1 uncultured Heliomicrobium sp.
GCGTCCGCTTAAGACCTTCTCGGCTTTTGTAGCTGGCGTATAAAGCAATGCGCCATTTTCAAGTACCGCCCGGTCAAACAGATCAAGGCGAGTAAAAGTCCGCTGCAAATCTTCCAGTTCCCGACCGCTGACCAGAATCAACTTTCGACCGGAATTTCGCACACGTTCAAGCGCCTCCAAGGTTTCGTCTGTGACGATCCCATTGTGGGCGAGCGTACCGTCATAGTCGCAGGCAAGCGCCAGATAACGCATTATTTTGAACTCGCCCTGCGGTTATCCCCGCCAACCGTCAATTCGTTTTTGACCGAAAAGACGCCTGAAATGCCATTCGCCCTGACATTGGCCAGATTTTTATCCGCCTCGTTATCCACAACACCTTTAAGCGTCAGGTTGCCGTTTTTGACGATGATGTGAATTGAAGGCACCGCGCCCATTCCATAGCGGAAAATCGGCGAATTGAAATTGAAAAGGTTTTGATAAACGGCGCGTCGAATGCGATCGTCGTTTGGCGACAGAGGCAACACCTCAATCTGATTATTGACCTTTGTCACGCCTTCAACATCTTTCACAACGTTTCCGGCGTCTGATTTCAACGTCGGTCTGGTCACTTGCCCTGAAAGCGTTACCGTTCCATCTCCTTGAACCTCAAATTGCAGCCAGTCGAAAACGCTGTAATAAGGAAGCATTACCAGTTCGTGCCGCACTTCCTTGATCAAATATGCACGCTCACGATCTTCACTATTTCCCCTGCGATCTGCTTGTCGCTGTTGTTGTGAAGGCAGGCCGGTTGCACTTACTCCGGCGGTAACAAGCGTCCCCAAAAGCAAAGTTAGAATTATTGTTCGTTTCATTTTTCTTTCCTCCGAAATTGATCGAAGCAAGTCACAAGCCAGAAGCAGGAAGCTTACAAATGTGCGCTGAAGCGGCTGAAATGCAGTTCGAGCAAGGCTGGAGTGTACTGTTGGCGATTTTGCTGTTCTATCCGCGTACTATCGAACTGACAGTACCTTTGATTTAACGTGCCCCGCGAAAGCCGCATTTATCGGCTTTTCTAAAATAAGCCCCAGCGGGTTCTTTCCAGTCTATTGACTGTGGCGGGTTGTAAGGCGGAGTTGGTTGTTGCGGTCCTGGCTGCGTAGGCATTGGATTTTCCGGTTGGGGCACTGGGTAATCCGGCAAATCGCTCGGCTTGGGCACAGGATAATCCGGCAAATCACTGGGTTTCGGTACGGGGAAATCCGGCAAATCGCCGGGCTTCGGTACGGGTATATCAGGTGGGTAAGTAACCGATTTACCGATAGAAACAAAATTCGTATTCAACTTATTTTTCATAATTTGGCTCCGGCCTGCACAACCAATCGTGCGTCTGAAAATGTGATCGTCTAAGCAGTTTGGCAATCGCTTATTCGAACCATACAAATCGCGCGCAAGCTGAGACAGGCCTCTTTATTTATACCCTGCTGTTTACAGCGGGAATGCCCATGGGACACAGGCGCGGCTCAGCTTGGCGCATAGGAAGTTTCACCGTTCATATCACGAAGAAATGGAACGGGATTCCTGATTACGGTCTTGAACTGCCGCCTTGCGCCTGGCCCATGCTGCGTTGCTGTTGTTGACCACCGGCATATTGTTGCGGCTGTTGATCAAATTCGCTTTTGCAATCCGCAGAGCAGAAGTAATAGTCCTTGCCCTGATATTGCGATTTCGAAGTGGATTTCTGGTCATCTACCTGCATTCCACAAACAGGATCAGTTTGCATTGCCATTACATTTCTCCTAGTTGATGTTGGGGGCGATATTCGATGACTTGTAAAGCTGCCTGCATTCAAACTACACAATACAGTTTGCTCTCTGTGCAAAAAGTAAACGCAAGTTGTAAATGCCTGCACACTTGTGTTCCTGACACTGCGTAGGATTCGGCATCGTAATGTTCGCCCACTCTTGAGTAACGCCAGTTAACACTGCAAAGCTGATGCCATACAAAGAAAACAGAATTGAGCCTGCTGAGGTTGTGCGCACGCCAAAGGGATATAAATGCAGATGCGGCAGCCAACCGGATATTTTCAAATTACCCGGGTGGACTGCCGCATTCCTTTACAGAACTGCATGCATTCTATTTACAGCTTGCTGGCAATCCGATTAAGCGTGGGCTGCCTTGGTTCGATCGCGCCAGCTACGCACTGTATCGTGTGTGTGGATGACATCTTGATATTGGCGATTGACCAGATTGCGAACATCAGACGGCAGGTCTTTTTCCAAAGCTTCCTGATAATTTCTCTTGGCCGCATCTTCCCCGCGTTCACATTCTTCCAGAATATTTTGCTCGTCCTTGCCTGTGACGACGGATTTGATATTGATCCAGCCACGATGCAAAGCACCGGCAACGCTGCCTGAATCCGCAGGGGAGCCACCCAGCGCAAGCACCTGATTTTGCAATTCAGAAACAAACACGCCACGCTGTTCTGCATATTGAGTGAATGCGGGTTTCTAGGAATATCTCTGGACTCCTTCCGCAGCAGTTTGAAACCCATTCTG
>CAYLJQ010000969.1:0-2527 GCA_964383955.1 uncultured Heliomicrobium sp.
AAAAGAAATGGCCGCACTGCTGACGGGCAAGCGCGACCAAGGTAAATCTCATGACCCGAAAAATACCACAAAAACCTAAAAAGAAAAACGCATTTCCCGTGCTTGATCAACTTCTCGCTCGCGCGCTCGTTTATGCCGTCCTGGGGCTTGAAACTGACGATCTTATCGCGCTTGCGCGTTCCGTGGCGCGTTCTGAGCAAAGGAGGATGGCATGACTCTTGCCGACCTCCTGGGCAAATTGAAAGGATCGAAAAAGCAAGGCGCTGGGTACATTGCTCGCTGCCCGGCACACGATGACAGGCAAGCCTCGCTGAGTATCACAACAGGCAACGATCAACGCATCTTGCTCAAGTGCCATGCTGGCTGTACGCCGGAAGCCGTCACCGGCGCAATTGGGCTGAGCCTAAGCGACCTATTTGCTGAGACGCCAGTAAAGAGCAAGCGCGAGATTGATCAGGTTTATGACTATCGCGATGAATCCGGCAAGCTGCTCTATCAGTCGGTGCGATTCACGCCAAAGGGTTTTAGCCAGCGACGGCCAAAGGGTAAAGATGGCTGGGATTGGTCCCTCAACGGAACCCGCCGGGTACTGTATCGGCTGCCTGAACTTCAAAAAGCCGATGCTCGCGCAACTGTTTTCATCACCGAAGGTGAAAAGGATGCTGACCGGTTATGGTCCGACGGCTTGGCTGCAACCACCAATCCGCAAGGCGCGGGAAAGTGGCGCGATGATTACAGCCATTTCCTGAAGAGCCGTGAAGTCGTCATTCTTCCTGACAATGACGAACCCGGACACAACCATGCCGCCGCCGTCGCCCAATCCCTCCAGGGCATCGCATCTTCTGTCAAGGTATTGGCCCTGCCTGGACTGCCGGACAAAGGTGACGTCTCTGATTGGCTGAATGCTGGCGGGAACGTCGAAACCCTCTGTTTGATGGTAGACGATCTGCCGGAGTGGATGCCCAGCTCCGCAACGGCGGCAGAATCGAAACCAACCCCTCCGCTGCTCAATGTGGTGCGGATGGCCGATGTCAAAGCCGTCAAGATTTCCTATCTTTGGAAGCAGCGGATTGCCTTACGCGCGCTCACAATCCTCGAAGGCATCGAGGGAGAGGGAAAATCAACCCTGCTTGTGGCAATTACCGCCGCCATCACTTTAGGCAAGGGCCTTCCGGAAACCGAACCAACCGACCCTGCAAATGTCGTTTGGCTATCCGCCGAAGACGATCTGGAAACAGTACTCAAACCACGTTTGGAAGCGGCTGGCGCAGATTGCGCGCGCGTGTTTGCGGTCGGGGATCCATTTACACTTGATGAGCGCGGTTTATTGGGGCTGCGCGAAGCCATCGCAACCTATCAGCCCAAGCTGGTCATCATTGATCCGATCTTTGCTTACACACGCGGCGACGCCAACAAAGGCAATGACGCCCGTTCGCTGACCGGCGAATTGAAAAAGATTGCCGACCAGTTCAATTGTGCGATTTGCCTTGTTCGACACGTCGGCAAGTCGAAAGGATTAGGCGATCCACGGGCCGCCGGGCTGTACTCCATCGAATGGCGGGCAGCCGCGCGCAGCGTACTTCTCGCAGGCGCCGATCCAGACATCCCGCAAAAACGCGCCATCACACAAACCAAAAACAACCTTGGGCCGAAGGCTGACAGCATCGGCTACTCCATCGAGTCAGACTCGGACTCACCTTCCGGCGCACGCTTCTACTGGACAGGTCTATCTGACCTGAAGGCAGAGCGCATTTTAGAAGCCGTCGGCAAAGCTGATGACGCATCGAATGAATCGAATAGCCGAATTGACGCAGAGGAATTCTTGCGCTTTGTTTTGGAAGAAGGCCCCCGCCTGGCAACCGATGTCGAGAGAGAAGCCAAAGAGGCAAAGATTTCCATTTCCACTCTTCGACGAGCGAAAGATTCCCTCGGTGTCAGATCACGGAAATTCGGCGGGAAGTTTGGCGGAGACGCGAAATGGTACTGGACCCTGCCTGAAGACACTCAGACTGAAGATGCTCAAGACTCCCTGAAGATGCTCACACGTTCCGAAGGTGAGCATCTTCAGCCAAAGCAAAGCACCATAAACAATTACAGCAACGGTTTTACTGAAGATGTTCACGCCGCAAATGTGTGAGCGCCTTCAGTGATTTTGAGCATCTTCAGCAACATCAACCCCGGCGCGCTGCGCCATAACCAAAAAGGAAACGTATGGCATTTAATTCAACACATTTGGCCAGCCTAAGGGACACACCGAACCGGGCCGGTCAGATCATCAAAAACTTTTTGACATCGCGAGAGCAATTGATCAAATCCTCTACGCGGCACGTCTTTTCATCGCCCGAATCCATCGAAAAGGCGCGCAGCGAAGTTATGGGAAAAATCGCAGCTCTCAAGGCCGGAAGCGTTGATCAACTTCGAGAGCTGGAGGCCAACTTCGACGCCGCACACAAAGGCTTTCTCCTCGAAGTGGCAGCGACCTTTGACGGTCCCAAGGCTGCCGACTCAAACGAGATGCTTGCCCGTG
>CAYLJQ010000970.1:0-2524 GCA_964383955.1 uncultured Heliomicrobium sp.
ATCTTTTCATCCTTCTGCTGTCCAAGAGTGACTTGCGCACACTCTGTCATTAAATCTCCCTTGACCAGTTGTTTGTAAATCTCCATCCAGCGCCTCCGTTCCGTGACCGCAGAGTACTTGTCACACTCTTCAAAAGCCTGACGCGTTATTCGGTCCGCCAATTCCTGATCATCAAGCAGGCGCAAAGCGTTCTCTGCCATTGCCGCATGGTCTTCGATTCCAACCAACAGCCCTGTTTTTTCGTGTGAAACCAAATAAGGAATGCCTCCGGCATCCGTGGTCACCACGGGCAATCCCGCTGCAAAACTTTCCATGATCGAGTTTGGAAAATTGTCCAGGTTAGGTGAGTTAAGGTAAATATCCGCGGCATCGTAAACCGCGGGCATTCGCGTGTAATCCACGCGGCCAATAAATTCTACCCCATGCAATTCCAATTCGGCAGCCAGTTGCTCCAATGCATTTCGCTCAGTTCCGTCCCCTGCAATCAGCAATCTGGCATCAGTTCGGCTTTGCTGGATAACCGCAAAGGCGCGAATGATACAGGCGACGTTGTACAACGGTTCGTGCAAACGATTTGAAAGGAAAACAGGCCGCAGAGGATTCCGCTGGCGAAAATGGAAGCGCTCTAAATTCACTGAACTGGGAATGACGATGGCATCCAGGCCAAAACGGGCAAAAACATCTTTCAAATACCCGGACTGCACAACAATAAGGCTCGCCCATTTCATGGTTGGGCGAGCCGTCAATGGCCAATTTTTCAAGTGATCTTCGGCTTCGCCGCTGTGGTAATTGAGCACGCTTTTTTTGCGGTGCAGTTTTGCAACTAACAAGGCGGGCATCGCCGAAAACAGATATGAATAATACGATGCGGAAAACGCATGCACGACATCACAGCGTCGCACATGAATCAGAAGCAAGGCCCAGTACCAAAATGAGGTCACGATAGTGCGAACATATTTGATCTGCTGCAATCGCCGCAAAACGCCCGGCAATCGAGGGTTGTGCGGAACAAATGAAGCCTTTACGCCGGATTGCCGGTTCAGCCAATCGCACAGCAAAGCCGCCTGGCGGGACTGGCCGCCAAGAATGTCCAGCGAAGGGGCAGCAACTAAAATTCGCAATGGCTTATTGCTCATAACTGGGGCTTGGTGCTGTTGTGTAAAACCAGCAACTGAATCTTCTGCGCTCACCTGCTCACCCTTTCGATTTCTTTCTCGTATTTCCCGACACGTTGCGGCGAAGTCGCTTGCCGATTTGAAAGCAACCGGTCATACAAATGATGAGTACGCTCAAGCAACGCGGCGCTTGAAAACCGCTCTTCAACCACTCGCCTGGCGCGTTTCCCCATCTCGGCAGCCCGCTCTGGGTCACTCAACAAATCAATGATCCTGGATGCCATTGAGCTCGCATCACCTGTCCCAACCAGATGGCCGGTTTCACCTTCGAGTATTGCCTCGCGCGCACCGCCAACTTCGGTTGCAACAACCGGAAGCGCAGCAGCCATATATTCGATGATTGCGTTTGAGAACCCTTCCGATGAAGAGCTCAGAACTCCAATTTCGGAAACAGATAACAATTCCGCCACACGCACACACCGTCCGGCAAAGAAAACATCATTCTCCAAACCAAGTTGTGCCGCCAGTCTGCGCAATGGTTCCAGCAACTCCCCTTCTCCGGCCAGACAGAACGCGGCGTCCGGCACAACGGATCGCACTTGGCGTGCGGCGCGCAGAAAGGTCGAGTGATCTTTTACAGGTCGCAAATTGGCGACGATGGTCACCAGCCGTCTGCCAATTGCTTGTGGCAATCCTAGTTCCGAAAGCAACTCTGCCCGCCGAGATTCCGGGCAAGGCGCGTAACGCTCAGGATGAAGGCCGTTATAACTGGTTATGACTTTTTGCTCCGGCACTCCTTCGGCAATCAATTCTTTGCGCACGGTTTCGCAGTTTGCGATTACCGCTTGTGCCAAACGATAAGAGACGCGTTCAACGCGGCGCTGAAAAGCCGGACGTTCTGCGCCTTCCCGTCTGGCAGCGATCCGCACTGGCACGCCTGCCAGCGCCGCGCCAAGCATTCCGAAAATGTTGGTATAAAAATCCGATGACTGCACGACCGACACTTCCATGCGGCGCAAGTGCGATGCAAAGCGTTTGAGTTGAACTGCAAAATTAACGTTAAAAAAACCAGTTAATGGGAAGACCGGAATCTCTCCCAAGCCCAACGCTTCGACATCAGCGCGCAAAATGCCTTCACCATTCAGACAGGCAACACGCACGTCATACGCTCCGCTTTCGTGCAGCAATCGCGTAAGCTGCACCGCTTGCCGCTCAGAGCCGCCCTGATTGAAACTATCCAGCAGTTGTAAAACACGAGGTTTGGTCATTTTAGACAAAAGCTTATGCGCCGACTCCCACAGTCAATTGCTGCAAATTCAACGGCTTCGCTCCTGCAAAACTGGATTCCGGCTGCCGGTCAATAAACGAACGATGCCACAATTCCAATGTAAACAAGCCCCATAAATGCA
>CAYLJQ010000971.1:0-2524 GCA_964383955.1 uncultured Heliomicrobium sp.
GAACTGTTGAGAAGACCGAAAATCATCAATCAGCAAAAAGCCGCCTCGTTTCAGGTATTCGCGCATCCCATTGATTTCGGCGTCATTCAAATTCATAAAGCCGACTTCGCATAAATAGGCGAATGGGAATTTGAAGAGCATCGGATCATCCAGGCTCAAAATCGGTTCATTGACGTCCAGCGTCGCATCAATCTTTGAGAGCTCTGACATGATTTTCATCAGGTGACGGCCAGCAACCGGATAATCATGCGACCAGGGCGGCCCGCCGTCTCCCAAGACGTTGTTGTAGCCGTAATACTGCGCGTATTGACTGGTGTCGAAGCGAATGCGGACAAATGTGAATTTCCCCGACCAGTTTGGGTCCGTTTTGGGAATTCCATTTTCGTTTACCTGCGGCAAATCCATCGTTGGTTTGCGGTGGCTGCCGCCCCGCTGGCGCTGCGCCAATGCCAGAGTGCACAGCAAGCCGATGATGATGGTTGCGATGATGAACTTTGTTTTGGTCATAACTCACCTGGGTACGCCAGCGCCTTCGCTGGCTGTCTTCGCTATTGTGCCCTGATCTTCAACAACAGCTCTTGCGCTTTTTCAAAGCTCGGCGCGTTTTCCAATGAACGCAACACATAACGTCGTGCTTCCGGTTTTTTGCCTGCTGTGAAATATGCGCGCGCCAGATTGTACTGCGCTTCGGCGATGTTCGGCGGATTGGCCGCCAGCGCAATCTGAAATTCACGGATGGCTTTGTCGGCTCCGCCGTTTGTGCCGCCGACTTCCAGCAGCAAATCGCCTGCGGTCGAATGCGCTGTCGTTTCAAATGGGTTGACGTAAAAACTCATTTTCAACAGCTCCAGCGCGCGCGCTTTGTCGCCAGCTTCCAGTTTCAACTGCGCCAGCCGTTTCAGTGCGTCATATTCGTTTTCGTCAACTTTGATAAAAGCTTCCAGCGCTTCCGCTTCTCCGGCTTTGTTGCCTTGCTGTTTGTAGATATGCGCCAGCGCTTCGTACGCGTTGCCTTCGCCGCTTTGGAATGGGAACAGCTCAATCGAACGCTTCAGGAATTTGATGGCTGCATCCCATTTATTGGCGGATAACATCTCCAACCCGGCGCGAACATTCAGAATGAAGTTGTCGGGTTGCGCTTCAGCCTGCTTGGTAAGTTCTTCTTTGGGGATTTGAGCCAGGTCTTTGTTTTTCCAGGCAGGCTCCAGTGCTTTGACGTAGCCGTCAATTTTGCCCCGAACGTAAGCGTTGAACTCACGGTCAAAATCGGCTTCGGAAAGTTTCAGCGCGGAAAGCAAAATTTCCGGCGTCTTCTTCTTTTCTTTGTACCCGCGCAGCATGTCCAGAATGGCGTTGAAGCCGTACTTGTCTTCGACGAAATGACAAATCTGCGATGCTTCAAAATAGGCCAGATTGATGTCGTCCGGACGCTTGGGTCGCAGAAAGCCGTTGTCAATTTCCGAAATCTTGAACCAGCGGCCATCGGCGAAGGCTTTGATGTGGTTGATGCTCCAGTCATCGCCCCAGCCTGGCCGGGCTTTGTGCTCTTCAAATACCGACAACCCTTCGGAAAACCAGCGAGGAATCAAATGATCTGTGATTTGCAGCGTGATGACGTGGGCGTATTCGTGCCACAGCGTGCTGCCCCAATTGAACGGTTCGCCTGCGCGAGCAGTCGGCGAATCCTGCGCGATGACCTGGCCGAAGCAAACGCCCAAAGCTCCAAGCCCCGGCAAGCCCAGCGCGCGAACAGCAAAGTCGTCGTGGTTCGGGAAGATTTCGACAGAGATTGGCCCGCGCGGTGTGAATTTGTATTTTGTCGTTAGCTTTGTATGGACTTCGGTCAGCAAATCGGTTGCATAGCCCGCCAATACATCGTTTTCTTTTTCGGCAATCTTGACGATGAAATCTCCGCTTTTGGTAGTTTTGTACTCGTTCATCGTGTCTAGCAGATCAAGCGTGTTCTTTGCCCAAATGTTGAACGGGTCGCCTTTGAACGCCACTTCGACTTCTGCGCGGCCTTCTTCAAAATCACCAAGCCTGAGCAATCCCATCCCCAAAGCCAGATGCGAAGAATACAGATTGGGCGAAAGTTTGATTGCTTCACGAAGGAATGCGACAGATTCGCGGTATCGCCGCGTTTGCGTGGCAAAGTGCGCCAGGGTTTCATACAGCGAACCATAGCGCGGATTGATTGCCAGCGTTGTCTTGATTTCGCTGTCAAATTCGGCGGGTTTGTTTTGCAGCCAGAACATCGCTGAGCGCAGGCTGTGCGCTTCCAACGAATTCGGATTGATTTTCAGTGCCGCATCTATCTGCGAAGCCGCTGCCGGATGTCGTTCGCCTTCCAGGTCAAGCGAGGCGGCGAAGATTTTGGCATCCACGTAATTCGGATTGATCTTTTGCGCTTCGGCCAGGGCAGCGTTCATTTCATCGCCGCCGCCGATGCGTTTGTTGGCTGCGACGGCCAGATGCAGGCGAGCGCTGTTTGGGTTGATCTTTTTGGCGTCTTCAAAAAACGTCG
>CAYLJQ010000972.1:0-2518 GCA_964383955.1 uncultured Heliomicrobium sp.
GGAAGCTTGCTGGGCAAGTACCGCAAAATGCACATTCCGGACGATCCATTGTTTTACGAAAAGTTTTACTTCACGCCGGGCGATCTGGGATTCCGAGCCTTTGAAACGCGCTTTGGCAAAATTGGTGTGCTGGTTTGCTGGGATCAATGGTACCCGGAAGGCGCGCGGCTGACGGCATTGGCCGGAGCGCAGATTTTGTTTTATCCGACCGCCATCGGTTGGCAGCCGCCCGAAAAAGAAGAATACGGCGAACGCCAGCATTCTTCGTGGGAAACGATTCAGCGCGCACACGCCATTGCGAACGGAGTTTACGTGGCGGTGGCGAATCGCATTGGCCACGAACCGACTCCGCCCAGCGCACAACATGGCAACGAAGGGCAGGGCATTGAATTCTGGGGACAAAGCTTCATTGCCGACCCTTCAGGCCAGATCCTTGCCAAAGCCGCTGTCGCCGAAGAGCAAATTTTGATGGCCGAAGTTGATTTCCGAAAGCTGGATATCCAGCGAACGCACTGGCCGTTTTTGCGTGACCGTCGCGTTGATGCGTATCAGGACATCACCAAACGGTTCATTGACTGAGGACGCGTAAGCGAAATCGAAGCAAACAAAAGTGAGACATCGTTTTTAGACAGGATTTTCAGGATGTTGCAGGATTGATTCGAAGGGCATTGATAGTCGGCGAATATAATCTTGAAAAATCCTGCACATCCTGTCGAAAGGTTTTGGATTGCGATTTAGATAACGTCCCTGCGCACAAATTCCACGCACCCAATTATTGCTGCTGCCACGCCGCCAGCGATTCCCAGCCACATGGCCACTGCAAACCGTTCCGTTGACAGGGCATTGAACGGCAATAACCAGGGATAGAATTTGCCGATCTTTGCGCCAGTGGCAAAGATGGCAAAAAAAGTTCCGCCTACGCCAACACCCAGCGACAGCACGAATCCCGGCCAGCGGATGCTGACCCAATTGTGAATGGCGGTAATCAGCCATGACGCCAGCCAAATCAGGGCTGCCTGTTTGAACATGGTTCCAAGCGGAGGAGATCCCGCGTGCGCCAGTTCCGGCCGAAGCCGCATCATGACCAATCCCACCAAAATCGAAATGGACAGCAAAAACAAAGTGCTGATGGCCATCAGCGAATTGGCAACGATCAGCTTGGCTGCGTAAACCGCATGGCGTGGAATGGGCAGCGCGAAAATATGCTTCCAGTTTTTCTCGCTGTGATCTATCCCGTTCAGCAGCGCTGTTTCCAGCGTGATCAGTAGGGGCATCATAAAAATTGCCCAGGTATTCAGCGCAAGCTGCGAAACCAGATTCCACATGTTGAATGGAGGCTCGACATTTTTGCGTTCCCATAAAACAAAAAATAACAGGATGACGATCAGCAGCGGAGCCACAAAAATCATGCGGATGGCCAAGGTTCGTTTCAGCTTCAGCAGTTCGGCGTTCAGGGCGCGTAGCAGCGACATTAGGCAGCCTTCCTTTCCATCAGGTTTTCAGAAATTTTTCCGCCGGTCAACGACAGGAAAATGTCTTCCAGCGAATCCTGGGCCAGCGCAATGTGAAAAACTTCCAGGCCCTGGCTGACCAGCAGACGATTGATTTGGGCTGCCGCATCATTTGTTTTGGCAGCGACAACCAACCAGCCGTCTTCACGTTTTTGCGCGCTCCAGCCAGAGCCGATCAAACATTGCAACGCACTGTCGGGTTGTTTGACGCCCACGGTCAGATGTTCGCGCCGCTCGGTCTGCAATTCGGCCAGCGTGCCCTGAAACAGCAAACGGCCTTGATGAATGATGCCGATGTGATTAGCCACCTGTTCGACTTCGCTGAGCAAGTGGCTGGACAGAAACACCGTGATGCCGAATTCGATCGGCAGGCGGCGAATCAGATCGCGCATCTCGTGAATTCCCGCCGGGTCCAATCCATTGGCGGGTTCATCCAGAATCAGCAGTTGGGGGTTGTTGAGCAGCGCCAAAGCCAATCCCAGCCGTTGGCGCATGCCAAGCGAGTATTCGCGAACGCGGCGATGCGCATCCGCCGTCAATTTGACGATTTCCAACGCGCGATCAATCAACTGGCGCTCTGCGCCAAGCAGCCTGCGTGTGACTTCCAGGTTTTCTTGCCCGGTCAAATGCCCATACAGCGAAGGCGTTTCGACCAGCGCGCCAACGCGCCGCATAATGGACAGGTGATTTTTGGCCAGTGATTCACCGAACAAAGTAACTTCACCTGCGTTGGGACGAATCAACCCCAACAGCATTCGAATGGTGGTCGTTTTGCCTGCTCCGTTCGGCCCCAGAAAGCCGTAAACGCCCGCTTCCGGCACCAGCAGGTTGACTTCGTTGACAGCAAGCTGCGTCCCAAAACGGCGTGTCAGGCCACGGGTTTCAATGGCAATTTTTCGCATCGTTCCTCCAGGTGCTATAACGAAAACAGAGGCGGGCCATTAACAGGCTTTTGCTGGAACAAGGCTTATTCATTTTCAGCCACAGAGATCACAGAGTTCACTGAG
>CAYLJQ010000973.1:0-2516 GCA_964383955.1 uncultured Heliomicrobium sp.
CCGCATGTTGACGCTTAGCCTGTGGTTGCTGTTATTGACCACATCTCTTTCAGCGCAGAGCGAGGGAACACTCACGCTCACGGCTGATAGCCTGCAAAACGGCAAGTCTGTCGAGCTCAGCAAACTCAACTGGAAATTTCATCCGGGCGATGATCCCAGGTTTGCTCTTCCTCAATTCGATGAGAACTCTTGGGAGACTCTGAAAGGCACTGCCATCACGCTCGCCAACATTCCACAAAGCGGCTGGCGTGGTATTGGCTGGTTTCGGCTGCGGTTGCAAGTGGATCCGGCGCTTGCCAATCAGTCGCTTGCATTGGTGATGGTGCATTACGGCGCGTCGGAGGTTTACCTGGATGGCAAGCTCGTCGAGCGCTTCGGCACGGTGGGGACAACGCCGGACACGGAAGTCGCTTACAACCCCAACACGTTGCCCGTCAACATTGCGTTGGACGCGCGCGGCGAGCATGTGCTGGCCGTGCGGCATTCGTGTATGGAGATGCGGGATATGTCCGGAGGCTGGGGCAAGTGGATCGCCCGGCAAAGCTCCAGGCCGGTAGTCAGCGCCTATGCCAATCGCACCAACAACTATGGCGCAGGCTTCGGCGTCTGGGTGGTAGAGGCCGGGCAGGCGCGCGACGATTACGTCAACAAAAGGGCAGGGGGCGGATTCTACCTGCTGAATTTCGGCCTGCTGCTGGCCATCGGGTTATTACATGTGCTGTTGTTCTGGTTCTACCCGCGTCAACGCGCCAACCTTTTCTTTGGCTTGTTTGCCTGCGCTTCTGCGGCCAGTAACATCATCTATTACCGTTGGAGCCTGAGCCATCAAAGCGCGACAGGAATTCTGTTGCAGAATGGGGCGAACAATACGCTGACTTTTCTGGCGTTGGGAACGCTGTTGGCATTTATGTACACGGCGTTTGCGGAGAGCATTTCGAAAGAGGGCTGGCCGAAAAGGATTTGGCCGAAATGGTTCTGGGGCTGGGTCATAGCGGCTGCGCTCTATATTCCAATGAATTCAATTTTTGTGGGATTGGCCGAAACGCGTCATTGGTATTTGTATATTCAGGCCCTGACATGGTTCCCCGTCATCGAGGTTGCGCGGGGAATGAGCAAGCCAATTAAGAACAAGGTTTCTGGTGCCTGGATCGTCGGTGCCGGAATGCTCGTTTACACCTTGTACATAGCGGTTGTTCTGCTGATTCTGGTAAGAAGGTTGTCAGGGGCAAACTTTTCAATCACGATCAGGAGCGTGGTCATCCTCTTTCTGACCGGGGCCGTTTCGATCTTCCTCGCGCGTCAATTCGCACGCACCAGCCTTGACCTGGAATCCCAGCTTGCGCAGGTCAAACAACTTTCCGAAAAAGAACTGGAATATCAACGCACTGAAGCCGAACTCCGCGTTCAGCACGCGCAGGAGAAAGCTGAAAACGAACGCCGCGCCCGTGAACTGGAAGAAGCCCGCCAATTGCAGCTTTCGATGTTGCCCAAGCAAGTTCCACAACTGCCGCATCTGGAAATTGCCGCGTATATGAAAACTGCTTCGGAAGTCGGCGGCGATTATTACGACTTTCAGCTTGGCGAAGACGGCACACTGACGGTGGCAGTTGGCGACGCAACAGGACACGGATTGAAAGCCGGTACCCTGGTCGCATCGGTGAAGAGTCTATTTGTTGCGCTCGCCGATCACCCCGACATCACACACATCTTTCATCAAATGAGCCGTGTGCTAAAGCAGATGAAACTGCGCGGATTATTTATGGCCATGACGATTGTCAAAGTAAGGGGCCATCAGTTGACGGTGAGTATTGGCGGAATGCCGCCTGTGTTGATTTACCGCGCGATGAGCGGTGCTGTGGAAGAGATTGCGCTCCGGGCAATCCCACTGGGCAGCCTGACAAGCTATCAGTACAAACAGCAGGAACTGGCGATTGCCCCCGGCGATGTCATCGTGTTGATGAGCGACGGCCTGCCCGAACGCTTTAACACCGAAAACGAAATGTTAGATTACCCGGCGATCAAGGAAGCTTTAGCCCTAGCTGCCCACCAGCCGCCGCAACAGATTATCGAGCATTTCGTCACTGTCGGTGATGAGTGGTCAAACGGTTATCCCCAGGATGACGACGTCACGTTCGTGGTGCTGAAAGTCAGAGACAGGCAGGATGGGCAGGCAGATGCACTTGTGAGAAATCGGATCAATGACAATTAGAGTCCCCATCAAAACTGATAGAGAAGGCAGGGGGAGAGGTTTTGCATTCATCGGCGTTTTGCAGTGCAGCCAACTCTGTGCGCTCCATCTCAATCGGCGAAACGGTTCGCGCCTTGCTGTTTTCGCAAAATTGAAAACAGCACCAGCACCAAATTTCCTTTGCTGTGCAAGTTGAACAAACAACAGCAAAACGGGCTTGATCGAAACAGATCGAATCCCGCACGGATTGACACTTTGTGAAAGTCAATAGGTTACTGCTTGGGTATTGTAAATGTAGCGTTAAAAGAAGTTGCGGTCTTTACAGCAG
>CAYLJQ010000974.1:0-2516 GCA_964383955.1 uncultured Heliomicrobium sp.
AATCATGGTTTGTTGAGAGATTGGCAGGTTGGAAAGTTGCCTGAGATTATTTGCGTTGCCGGAAACACGAGCAGGTTGGAAAACCTGCTCTACATTGTTTACCGCGCAGAGAATTTGAAGATCGTGGTGGACTGGAACTTCTCGCCGGGTTTCAGAACAGTCGTTGGAAAACTCGGTTGATTCGGCGAATCCGGGAAGTGCTGCGTTTCCAGGCAGAAACCGCCACGTTGTTTGTAGGCTTTACCGCCTTTGCCGATGATCGAACCGTCCAGGTGATTGGCGGTGTAAAGCTGCACGCCGGGTTGGTCTGTGAACACTTCCATCACGCGTCCTGTGCTGGGTTCGTAAACTTCGACGGCTTGGGTGGTCAGTGAGCCGCTGGTCGCCAGCACGTAGTTGTGATCGTAGCCTTTGCCCAACACCAATTGCTCGTAGGTGGAATCAATGCGGTCGCCGATGGCCGTCAGTTTGGAAAAGTCCATCGGCGTGCCAGCCAGATTTTCCAGCTTGCCCGTTGGGATCATGGTTTTATCCACAGGCGTGAACTGTGTGGCATTGATCTTCAATTGATGTTTCAGGATGTCGCCATTTCCGGCTCCCGCTAGATTGAAGTAGGCGTGGTTGGTCAGGTTCAGGATTGTTTCTTTGTCGGTCGTCGCCGCGTAATCAATTTTCAGTTCGTTTTTGTCCGTCAGCGTGTACGTCACCGTCGCGGTCAGATTGCCGGGATAGTTTTCTTCGCCGTCTTTGCTCAAGTACGTGAAGGAAACGGCTTGGCCGTCTTTGCCTGACACATCGGTTGCCGTCCAGAGCTGTTTGAAAAATCCGTTTGGGCCGCCGTGCAAATGGTTCGGGCCATTGTTTTTGGCCAGCGTGTAGGTTTTGCCGCCGAGCTTGAATTCGCCTTTGGCGATGCGGTTGGCGTAACGTCCGGCGATGGCTCCCAAATGAGGGTTCTTGTCCAAATAGCCATTAATGCTGTCGTAGCCCAACTCCACGTCGTCAATTTTGCCAGTGCGATCCGGGACTTTGACCGAAGTCAACGTCGCGCCGTAATTGGTGATTTTCGCTTCGACGCCGTTTTTGTTGGTCAGCGTGTATACGTCCACTTGAGTGCCATCCGGCAGTTTGCCAAAACTTTCTTTCTTCAATTTTGCTTCCGCTCCTTTCGCCGTGGTTTCGGTTGATGGGGATTTGCTGGTTTCCGAATCGTGATGTCCGCAAGCGCCAAGCAGTCCGCTGAGCGCAAGCATAGACACCAGAGTCATTGCTCTTTTCAGTCGCATTCGTGATTCTCCTGTTGGAATTGGAAGTGAGTGCAGTCAAAACAAATTTTTCCCACGAAGCCACACGAAGAAAACACGAAGCGATTCAAAACAGTTTGCAATTCTTCGTAAACCTTCGTGTGACTTCGTGGGAGACTTGTTTTTCTGCTTACGAAAATCATTCTACTTGGCGTGCCGAATTCCGGCCAGTAATTTGGCTTCATCGCAGCAAAGCATTTAGCGCCGCTTGTAATTCAGGGTAGCGAAACTGGTAGCCGGTTTCTGTCGCCACGGTGGCCAAGACTCGCTGGCTGTCCAGCGCTGCGTCGGCCATTTCTCCCATCGCGATTCGCAAGGCGAATTCCGGAACAGGGAAGATCGTAGGGCGGTGAAGCGCCGTGCCCAAGGCTTCGGTAAACTCTTCATTGGTGGCCGGATTTGGAGCAACGCCGTTGATCGGACCGCTAAGTTGATCGGTGTAAAGCGCGTGACGCAAAATGCCCAGGATGTCGTCAATGTGAATCCACGGAAACCATTGTTTCCCACTGCTGATTCTGCCGCCGATTCCCAGTTTGAAGGGAATCAATATCTTTTCCAGAATTCCTCCGCCATTGCCCAAAACGACGCCGATGCGAACCTGGACCACGCGTGTGCCTAAGGCTTTTGCCTGTTCGGCTTCGTGTTCCCAAGCAGTGCAAATGTCGGGAAAAAATCCGGTTCCGGGCTTGGAGCGTTCGTCCACTTTTTCATCGCCTCGATGGCCGTAAAAGCCAACTGCCGAACCGCTGACCAAAACTTTCGGCGGCGTAGAGGCTTGCTGCATGCCTTTGACCAGGTTTCGGGTTCCGATGACGCGCGAATCACGAATGCGGCGTTTTTGTTCTTCCGTCCAGCGTTTGGCGGCGATGGGTTCTCCTGCCAAATGGATGACAGCTTCGACGCCGTCCCAGGCTTCGGCAGGAGGCGTTTCGGCTTCCGGGTTCCAGCGGAACGCCTTGGCGCGCGGCAAGTTCACAGATTCGGGCCGTCGCGACAGCACATGGAATTCGTGGCCTTCATTGGCCAGGGCTTTGCACAAAGGTTGGCCGATGAAACCAGTCGCGCCAGTGATCAGAATTTTCATTGTTGGTTCTCCGTTGTTGTGTGGTGAGTGTTGTAGCGCTAGTAAGCGGCTTTGGTCAAAGGTTGCGAGATTTGCGTCCGTGCTGCTTCAAACGAACCTGCGTTCTAGGCTAGAATCCCTACACCCAA
>CAYLJQ010000975.1:0-2510 GCA_964383955.1 uncultured Heliomicrobium sp.
TGCTGGCCACTTGCAGTTGTTCGATGCGCTGCTGGCGAGCGTCGTGAGCGTGCTGTTTGCCAGCGCACCGGCCCTTCCGGCAATCCTGCTGCGCGGCTGGGGATGGGAGCCGAACGCCTCCATGCGTGCAGGTGGGCGGTGGGGCAAACGGGTCAAGACATGCGCTCACCCAACCCAGCACCATAATGCAACCGCTTGCACCTGCTCCGGCAGCTGCCTGCCCTCACCTTCAATCAAATTGGCAAACTGTCCCTGTTCGCTTTGGTCGGAGAAACCCATCTTTCCCAGTTGTTGCTGTTTATCTTGATCGTCGGGCCTGTTGAAGAAGGCTTGAAGCTGCTGGCGGTGTATTTTTACGCCTATCGCCGCCCGGAATTCGATGAGTCACTGGACGGCGTGATTTACGGCGCAGCCGCTGCGCTGGGATTCGCAGCCGTCGAAAATGTGTTTTACCTAGCGCAAAACGATCCGATGCTGGTGCTGTTGCGCGGGCCGCTGTCCAATCCCGGCCACGCGCTGTTTTCAGCCATCTGGGGCATGAGCCTGAGCCGTGCCAAAGCCAAACCAAATTTATTCAGCCAACGTTTCCCGGTCATCATTCAAGGCTGGCTTTACGCTTCGCTGCTTCATTCGCTGTTTGATGTTTTGCTGGCGGCGGCTTCGCGCGTCAGCCTGCTGTTTTTCGGAGTGCTGGTCGCTCAAATGATTGCGCTGTTTTTCTGGGTGCGCTCGCGGATCAAATTCCACAGCGAGACTTCACCACACCGCGAAGGCACACTGCTGTTGCCGACTCGCCGCTACTGCAACGAATGCGGTTCCAAAGGCACAGCCGGAATGCGATGCCCAAAATGCAGCGCCTTCATTCCGGAATCGGAAGAGTTGGAGCTTTGCCCAATCTGCACAACCCTCCAGCGCCCGGGAGCCAAGTTCTGCGCGCGCTGCGGTGCGAACATCAAACTTCCTGCCAAAGAAAACCTGGACACACGACCTCACTTCGTCACGGTTTCGCCTGAAGGCGAAGAGCGCATCGCGTATATTTTGAATTCGAACGAAATTCTGATTGGCCGAACGCTCAACAATTCCTTTGTCATCGAACACCCTTCAGTTTCCAAACGCCACGCCCGCATTGTCGCCGAAGCTGATGAATACTCCCTTTTTGATTTGGGCAGCAGCAACGGAACTTTCGTTGACGGCAAACGGGTCAGCGAAACAAAGCTGGAAGACGGCTGTGAAGTTCGTTTTGGCCGCGCCCACTTTATTTACCGCTCACAGGTTGTTTACGAAAACGATCTAGCCTCCTGATTTCATGATGAAACTTTCATTGGATTCGTGACGTTTGTTCACCCGATAACGTCAGTTTCACTCAACAGGAGGGCTTACGATGGAAGAAAAATTCATCACCAAACATCCTGATCCCACCAAACGCGGCGTCAACATCAGCAAAGCAAAATATGATCTGATCAGGGCAGAAATCATTTCTCTGCTGAAAGCCAACAGCGAAATGCCCGCAATGGATTTGTACCCGGTGCTGAACCAAAAGCTGAAGGGCATCTTTGAAGGCTCTATTTCCTGGTACGTCGTCTCAGTCAAACTCGACCTGGAAGCGCGAAACATCATCGAACGCGTTCCGAAATCCAAACTTCATCGAATCCGTCTCAAGTAAGTCTGTTTCATTGCCCCATCTACCCAAAGAACAGCTATCAAATGAACGATCGTCTAACTGAACCCAAATTTAAGCATCGCTTGCTGGCAAACTTTTTCGTGCGCTTTCATATGACGCTGATTTTAGCTGCTGTTTGCCTGTCAGGGCTTTCTGTCAGCAAACTGCTGCTCGCATTTGGCGTCCGATTGATGCTTGCCCGCTATCTGATCGCAGTCTGTGTTGCTTACTCCATCTTCTTCTTACTGATGCGGCTTTGGCTTTGGTACATCGGCCTCAGCCCACACGCCAGAACTGCGATGGAGCACTCAAAAAAGCGCGACTCCTATTCGATCAATGATGGCTATTCATCCGACGTCAGCATGGGAAATGCTGACGGTAGTAACTCTAACTGGTCAGGATTTGGTGGGGGCAGCTCCGGAGGCGGAGGCGCAAGTGACAGTTGGGGAGAGGCAACATCAAGTACAAATTGGATGGCGGCACCGACGAATCCTGCGCCTTCAAGCGGAAGCTCTCTCAATTTTGGATATTCTTCATCCGTAAGCTCCGGCAGTGGCTCCAAAGGTAGCGGTCTTGATTTCGATTTCGGAGATGATGGCTGCCTGCCGATTCTCGTTCTACTTTTACTCGCAGCTTTGATCTTCGGCATTTTTGGCGCGGGGGCTTATTTGATTTACCAAGCGCCTGCGATTTTTACGGAAGTGGCTTTTCAGGCTGCGCTGGCTTCGGGGCTAATCAAAGCTTCGAAAAACATAGACGCCCCAAACTGGAGAGGTAGCGTTTTTAAGGCAACCTGGTTACCGTTTTTGATCGTGCTGGTTCTGACTGCGGCGTTCAGCCTGGCCTTTCC
>CAYLJQ010000976.1:0-2505 GCA_964383955.1 uncultured Heliomicrobium sp.
CGTTCTTGTTGTTTTCCTCGACGGCCTTGTTGATTGTGCGTTCTAAAGCCGGGCCGCTCTGAATGAAGATGCCGTATCCGTTGCCATTACGTGGCGGAGCGAACTCGGCGACGAAATTTCTGACTTTGCGTTTCAAACAAACATCCGAAACGATTCCTCGATTGGTGTTCGGATCAAGGCGCGGCATATTGCCCGCGTCCGGGTCTCCATTCGGATTGCCGTTGGTTACTTCAAACAGCAGTAAAAAGTCGTGGCGATTGGTCAGAACGTTGCTCATGGATAAGTCTCCTTTTGAATAGTATATGGCAAATGTTGCGCGGCTTTGCCGCAGTGTTGTGCGGAAAGGCTCAGCCTTTCCGGCGTATCGAGTTTCTCTTTCGGGCTATGCCCCAAGTGGTAAATGGTTGATGGCTAAGCCCCTTTCTTTTTCGGCTAACGGAAAGGCAAAGCCTTTCCGCACATCTGGTGGCGAAGCCACTAAACGGGCACTTCCAACTTTTCCGATGGTTGAACATCACTCTTGCGTTGATGCGCCCGGCGCGCGCCATCATCAGCGGCTTTCTGCTGGTAAAAGCCGAGAGCAAACCGGCCTTGTTCCTGCAAGCTGAAGGTGCGGGGAAACTGCGGCGGTTGCAGCGGAGCAGGTTGTGGAAACAGTGACGCGATTTCGGAAATCTTGCGCTTGATGGCAAATGCCGCTGCCTTGCCCTTGTCTCCTTTCTGGGAAACCTTCTTTAGATGGTGCTGGTGCAATCGCCATAGAATTCCGAAGGCGGAGTTGGGCGCGGAAGAAGCCGAGCCATAATACTTTTCAACAACGCCCGCACCATCAAAGCGATTGCCTTCGCTGGAAAGCGCCTCGCGTTGTAGGTCATCAAAAATCGCGAGCAGCCGCCCGCAGTTATAAGCAGCATCATTGGTTTCAAAGATTTGTGGTTCAATCATCGGATCACCTTCCTTTCGGTTTCGATTCACAATCAGCCGTAGCAAGGCAAAGCGCGACAAGTTGCGCAGAGCCGTGTTCGGTCCATTTTTGACTAATTCAATTTCCAGACGTTTAAGTATTGGGGTCAGCAGGCTGAGCGACGGCGCGACGCCATCAACTGCTGCGCGATAAAGTTGTGCGGGAACATCTGCCTGTAAATCTTTCGCATCCCGTACGGTCGAGCAGGCAAGGCGAAAGAGAGCAAGAGGTGGAATCTTTTCGGTGGTTGATGGTGGCCCGTAAGCCGCGATCTGCAAATCGGCGAACCAATGGCGCAAGTTAACAACAGCCGCCGCCAGCGACATCTGCATCCAATGGCGCACCACGATTCGCCCGGCATTTCCTGAAAGAGTGACGCTGAAAAATTCATCAGGCTCTGACAGTGCGACCTCGCTGCCAGAGTGTGGTGCTCTAAGAAAATCGCGCACACTTTCCGGCTTTGGCTGCTCGAATGCCCAGGTGAAAACATCGGTTGCTTCTTCGGAATTACGCGCCCAAAAACATACCGCCATTCCGCCAACTCGCAAGTGGTGACTTTTGTTGGCGAGCAGGTGATTAAGCGCAATGCCATAAGCTGTTGCTGCTTCGGTCGAAGCCGGAGCATTGCGACTCTGGTCAAAACCATACGAGGCAAAAGCCGGTTTATCGAAGGAAACAATTGCAGCGCCAAAAGCCTGAGTGTTCGGAACACCTTTGATTTTCGGTGAATGCGTGGCGGCAATCGGCACATCGTCATTGCCTGTGATCAGACAAATCCCGCGTTTGGCTTCAGTGTCTCTTGTTCCAACTTCCTGCTGATGCGTTTTGCGCCACCAATCGCGTAACGTTTCGTCTTCAATCAACAAGTGGTTTTCAACTTGAAAAGTAAAGTTGTCCGGCTTGAGTTTGATCTCTTCGCCTTTCGCTGTCGTCAGCCACCACGCAGGCTTTTCATTCGGGGCAGCTTCCTTGCTGACTCCCCATCGCAAAAACGAAGGAGCCTGAGTGGTCTGATAAAAATTCCGTAAAGCTCCAAGTGACGGATGTCCAGTGTCCGCCACGGCTTGTTCAATCTGCTGCTTGAAGTCAGTAAGCTTGGCTGCGTTGTTGGTGTCCCGATCATTTCGTTTGCGTTGATTATCCTGGTCTTTCTCCGGTTCCATATCCAAACCGAAAAGAGCGGTAAGGCCATCGGCCAGAAACTCGGCAACCCCGCCAGCGACTTTGGGGCGGCTGGTGATTGGGGCGGAAAATTCCTTGCCTCGTTTGCCGTCTTCGCTGGTGTCCATTACGCCCAGGAAATTGCCTTCGGCATCAAGCTGAATCACCCAGCGAATGGCCTTCGGCGCAAAAGCCAGATCGTCAAGTAGCTTGCGTGAATTGGCAAAATCGTAAAGTGCTTTTAGAAGCATTTAGTAACCTCCTTTGAAAAATGCTGTTTGGAGTGCGGTGACTTGGCACCGCTTTTCGTTCTTGACCAAAACCCTTGATGTCTTCGTGACATTTCGCTGCCGAACGCAAAAGCTGCGTCGGGCCGCAGC
>CAYLJQ010000977.1:0-2503 GCA_964383955.1 uncultured Heliomicrobium sp.
AAGATCAAAATTGATGGCCGGCCGTTTGAAGTGCTCGGCGTGGCCAAGGCTTTAGGCTCTGTGTTTGGTCAATCGCGTGACAAATTCGTTTCGATTCCGATGACGACCTTCCTGAACATTTACGGGTTTCGCCGCACCATTCAGTTGTTCATTACTTCGACCAGCCCGGCGACTTACGAAGCCGCGATTGACGAAGCGCGCGTCATCATGCGAACCCGCCGCAAATTGTCGCCAAACGAAAAAGACACTTTCGGCATCATCACGCCCAGCGCGGTTAATAACCTGCGCGAACAAATCTTTGGCACCATTCAGGTCGTTGCCGTCGGAGTCACTTCCATCGCGCTGGTTGTCGGTGGCATTGTCATCATGAACATCATGCTGGTCAGTGTGACCGAACGAACCCGCGAAATCGGCATCCGCAAAAGCCTTGGCGCTCGGCGCAAAGACATCCTGCGCCAGTTTCTGGTCGAATCCACAATTCAAGCCTTGGCGGGCGGTGCCGTCGGTGTCAGCATCGCCTGGGCGCTCGGCAAACTGGTTTCGACATTCACGCCGATTCCGACTTCGCTGCCTATGCTGGCCGTGGTTGTCGCGCTATCGGTTTCCGGCGGCGTAGGCTTGATCGCTGGCGTTTATCCGGCTTGGCGTGCGGCTGGGCTTGACCCGGTAACGGCGATGAGGGCGGATTGATATGGCGCAGGAATTTCCAAAGCTTGAAATAGGGCAATACGCCGTAATTCACTGCGAGGGGGATACAGGAATTGTCATATTGCCAGACGGAAGGCGCCATATTCGTGATGACTCACCGGTAGATCCTTTATCAGAAAAAAAAGTAGAAAAATGGGCAGCCAGAGGTGATATGTGGCTAGTCTTCAATTCTTTGGCTGAGGCAAAAAAATACTCATCTGACAAACTAAATGAGATGCCAGGAATTCAGTGCGGAATTTATGACCATCAGCAAAATCAGGTTGAGCTATTGTGGAACCAAGAATATGTGGATGCTTTCCTGGCCAAAGCCAGAGCCGAGCGACAGAAAAAATGGTACAAAAAGATTTTAGATAGATGGTTTTAGGTGAATGGTTTTGAAAGCCGTAACAGTATAAGTGTTATCGAGATTGTTTTATGACACATCAAGACTTCCGCGAAAACATCTGGATGGCGTTTGACACCTTGTGGGAGCACAAGCTGCGGTCGTTCCTGACGATTCTGGGAGTCGTCATTGGCACAACGACCGTGATCGTGATTGCTGCGTTTGTGTCAGGCATTGATGCGCAGGTCGCCAAGGAGATTGAATCTTTCGGCACGAATTCGATCTACATCTTCAAGTTCGATCCGGGGTTTAACTTTAATCCCTCGGCGGAAGAGCGGCAGCGCAAACCGATCAGCTTCGAAGACGCGATGGCGATTCGCGACGAATGTCCGTCGGTGGTGGATGTCGCGCCGTTTATGTCGCCGGTGGATTTCATGCAGGGGCCGATGGCGGAGCGCGTCAAGATTCGTTACCA
Organism: uncultured Heliomicrobium sp.; assembly: GCA_964383955.1. Classification (GTDB taxonomy): domain Bacteria; phylum Acidobacteriota; class Blastocatellia; order RBC074; family RBC074; genus RBC074. Next base: position 1,506 of record CAYLJQ010000977.1, read on the forward strand.
GGACATTGAGATGGTCAATGCGACCGTGCAGGGAACGCTGCCCGCTTACTTCCGAATGGGAAACACCGAAGTCACCGAAGGCCGTTTTTTCACCGATGGCGAAAACATGACGAGAGCCGATGTTTGCGTCATCGGGCGCGATGTTGCCAACACGCTGTTTCCGCAGGTGATCGCGCTTGAAAAAGAAATCATGATCAACGGGCGCACCTACCGCGTGATCGGCGTGCTGAAAAAACGCGAGATGTTCATTTCTCCTGCCGACGACCCGGGGAACGAAAACAAAGCGGTTTATATTCCTTACGACACGATTCGGAAGATTTTCCCGAACGTCAAAGAAAACTTTGTCATGGCGCAGTTCGCTCCCGGCAAAGAAGAGCAGGCGATTGACGAAATTCGCCAGACGCTTCGCAAGCATCGCAAAGTCGCATACGGCCAGCCGGACAATTTCGGCATTCAGACTTCGCAGGGAATCATCCAGCAATTCAAATCCATTACGGGCGGCGTTTTTCTGTTGATGGTGGCGATTTCTTCGGTGGGATTGTTGATCGGCGGCATCGGCGTAATGAACATCATGCTGGTCAGCGTGACAGAGCGCACCAAAGAGATCGGCGTTCGCAAAGCCATTGGCGCTCGAAAGCGGGACATCGTGCTGCAATTTTTGATCGAAGCCGCGACGCTGACCGGGCTTGGAGGCGTTGTCGGCATTCTGATCGGTTGGGGATTGGCCGAAATCATCAAACTGGTGATGCCGACATTTGTTCCGATGTGGGCGCCGATCGTGGGCTTTGTGGTGTCGGTTGGCCTGGGCGTCAGCTTCGGGCTTTGGCCCGCCTGGAAAGCGGCCCGGCTGGATCCGATTGAAGCGCTCCGGTACGAATGACGCGCGACATCAGCTATAATCCGTCCGCACAATTTCTCCCTGGTTTGGATCACAATTCATGCGTGCCCAATTTCAGCAGTTGTCGTTTGGTGAAGGCAATTGTGCTGCCTTACCGAAG
>CAYLJQ010000978.1:0-2477 GCA_964383955.1 uncultured Heliomicrobium sp.
TTGCAATGATGCGGTACCGCGCGCGTAAGCAAGCGGCATTTTGCCATGACTAACCGCTTGCTTACGCGCGCGGTACTGTTTCTTCCAGTAACTCCTTGACGTGCTGGCGAAGCTTTTCGCCGTAAACCGGATCGGTCAGCGCGAATTCGACGAAGGTTTCAAAGTAGCTTTCAAAGTTGCCGATGTCGTAGCGTTTTTCTTCGGCGGGCAATTTGACGCCGACAATCTTCATGCCTTTTTGCAGCATCAAGCGAATGGCGTTGGTTAATTGAATTTCGCCGCGATGGTCAAAGCCAGTGCGTTTGATGGCGTCGAACAATCCTGGCGCAAACACATACCGACCGGCGATGGCCAGATTGCTTGGCGCTTCTTCCGGTTTGGGCTTTTCGATCAGGTCGGTGATCTCAAACACGTCACCGTCGGTTGCCGGTTTGACGATGCCGTACATCGAAACCTGATCGGTCGGAACCGTTTCAACAGCGATGGCGCACGCGGCGTTGTTGGTTTCAAAGGCTTCAATCAAACGGCTGACGATTGGCGAAGGTTTGTGGCGACCGATGATGGAATCTCCCAGGGCGACGACGAAGGGTTCGTTTTCGGTGAAATGTTCGGCGCACAAAACGGCATCGCCCAAACCGCGCTGCTGGCGCTGGCGCGTGTACAGAAAATGCACGCCCAGCCGTTCGTATTCCAACTCTTCCAGCAAATCTTCCTTGCCGGTTTCGCGCAGGGTGCGGATCAAATCAGGGTCGTCGTCAAAATGGTCTTCGATTGACGACTTGCCCCGGCCTGTGACAAACAGGACGCGTTCAATGCCGCATCGGTGAAGTTCTTCGACAATATATTGGACAATCGGTTTTTTGCCGACGGCCAGCATTTCTTTCGGTTGTGATTTTGTGGCCGGAAGCAGGCGAGTGCCCAATCCGGCGACGGGAATGACTGCGTTGCGAATGCTCAATGCGGTTTCCTTCTGTGTTGGGATAATTGGTACAGTACGGGAAGCGGTAGCGACCTGGAAAGCCGTGAATTCTTGCCCGGAAGTCCATCCGGCGCTGCCGCTTCCTGTACCGTGCCATCGCGCCTCGTAATAAAGCCGGTGTAATATACGGCAGGCTTCAATCTGAGCCAAGATGCGAACTTTTAGGGAGATGGTTATGAGCGAAGCAGTATGGATGGCGGTAGTTTTGTTGATTGGCATTGGCGCGCTGCTGGCCTTGCAACATTGGCTGGTCAATGCCAGTCGCTATCGCGAAGAAATGACCGAGGAAGAGTATCAGGAATCTCTGGAACGCGACACGGGAATGCTTGGCAATGCGATGATGTCCCTTGATCAGCAGATTTTTCGCCGCAGTGCGGAACGAGCAGTCGAATACAGAATTGATGCAAAGCAGGGACAGTTGCCAGGCGGAGGCGGCGCGCAAGGCAAAGCTCTGGACGAAGAAACCGAAAACAATCAGTAAACATCAAGCAATGACCTCACAAGCAATTCAACATTTTCATTCCTTGCTGCGCGGCAGCCTGTTGGAAGATGCCATTGACCGGCTGCTTGCCGGAACGGCAAAACACAATCTGACGTTTGGCCTGCGTCCGATTTGTTCCGTGTTAAGGCCCATGTTCATCGCTGAAGAGCGGTATGAATCCATTCGGCACGATTCGATGCTGGTGTTGTCGGCAATTGGAAAGCTGGGGCAGGTTTTAAAGGCTGACCAGAATTTGCGTGCGGAACTTGACCTGACTTCCAATGAAGAAAAGATCGTTGCGATTGATCCAGGGTTTACCGCGCCGGACGCCAGTGGCCGATTGGATGCGTTTCTGGACTCGAGTGGCGATTTCAGCTTTGTCGAATACAACGCCGATTCGCCCGGCGGACTGTTGTATGGAGATCTGCTGAGCGAAATTTTCCTGGAAATGAATGTGGTTCAGGAATTCGCCAGGCGATTTCCGGTTCGGCGCATCGAAATTCGCCAGCGAATTTTGCAAACGCTGCTGGATGCATACAGCCAATTGGGTTGGAGCGATCGCCCGCGCATCGCCATTGTTGACTGGAAAGAAGTGCAAACGCGCGCGGAGTTTGAAATCTGCCGGCAATATTTTGAATCACAAGGGTATCCAACCGTCATTGTGGACCCGCGCGATCTGGAATATCGCGGCGGCTGGTTGCGCGCCGGAGATATGCAAATCAACCTGGTGTACAAACGCGTCATCGTCGGCGAATTGATCGAACGTTGCGGCTTGGACAATCCGCTGGTTCGCGCCGTTCGTGACCGCGCGGTTTGCATGGTCAATTCGTTTCAGGTGCAAATGCTGACCAAAAAAGGATTGTTTGCGCAGCTTGATAATCCGGCGAACGAACACTTGTTTACAGCGGATGAAATTGCTTCGCTTCGTAAACACATCCCCTGGACTCGCAAGCTGCGCGAAGAGTTCACGACGTATCACGGACGCAAAGTTGACCTGATTGATTTTGCCCTTACGCA
>CAYLJQ010000979.1:0-2467 GCA_964383955.1 uncultured Heliomicrobium sp.
AAGTGCTGAAATAGCAGGAGATAGCTTTTAAGGCGTCTGTGGAAAAATGCTCAAAAATCCGAATTTTCGGAAACTCCATATTCAGATTTTTGAACTAGGGCAGAACATCTGGCAACTCTGCGCAGGAAACTCGTTCAATCCCTCTGCTCTATAGGATTCGTTTTATGAAGTGAAGTTCAAGTGACTTGATTGTCCGTGAGCAGTTGGTTCAATGGCCAAGTTGTTGATTGAAATGGAACTGCGAATTGGCAATCGTTTTATGTGATTGATTACAGACAGGAATCGGCGGGGAACTTTTCACTACCTATGCCATTTGCTAGACTCCGTTGCCTGATCAAAAGAATTTGTGTCAATGCTTTCTATTTAGATTGAGCCGGCAAGTAAACTACCGAGCTAAGAGGGAAGAAAAATGAAACTCTACCAAAATCGCAGTTTGAAGCTGATTGCCTGGTTGGCATTTGCTCTTGTTGTTGTTCTGAGCGTCAGCCCGCTGCTGATCAAGGATCAAACGTTTGCGCAAGCTGGCCGCAAATCTACTGAAAATCAGAAGAAGAATCCCAATGCCAGCGGCGACCCGGAAGAAGCGCGGAAAGAACAGGAAAAGAAAGACCGGCAAAAAATAGACAAGACGCAGCCGCCAGTCAGTCTAAGTATTGATACCAAAGTCGTCGGTGTTGAAGCCGTCGTTTACAACAAAAAGACAGGCGCAATCATTCAAGGGATCAAAAAAGAAAGCTTCGAAATTTACGAGGACGGCGTCAAGCAGGAGATTGAAAACTTTTCCACGCCCCAAGCGCCTGTGACAATGGTCTTGGTGCTGGAATACAGCAAATTGGTTGACGTTCTTGGCTCGCCAGCCGGGGGCTATTTTGACTATGGCCGAGTTGAAATTTTGCGTCCGGCTTATGAATTCGTCAGCAGGTTTGTTCAGCCGAAAGATTTCATTTCAGTGGTGGCGTACGACATGCGCCCGACACCGCTGATTGATTTTACTGATGACAAAAGCAAGCTGATGGGAGTCATCAACCTGCTGATTCGCAATAATCCTGCTTTCAGCGAAAGCAATCTGTTTGACGCCATGAAGCTTGTGCTGAAAGGCGGACTTGGCGACAGCGTTGTGATGGATGAAACCAAGAACAAGCCTGAAAAGACGGATTACGCAGGCTTGGAAGAAGTCGAAGGGCATACGGCAATCCTGTTGGTTGCATCCGGTCTGGACACCTTCAGCAAAATCAACTTTGACGAAGCCCGCAAGATTGTCGAAAACGCCGGAGTGCCGATTTATACAATTGGCACAGGCAATCTATTTATGAAGCTTTATGACAACGATCCGCGGCTTGATCCTGCAAACGGAGGCGTGCTGGTCACCGGCGGCATCCGGCTGGATCGGTTGATGTTGCTTCAGGCCAACAACACTTTGAAAACGTTTGCCGAATCCACGGGTGGCAAGCATTTTCCTGTGACATTTGCCGGAGAAATTCCCAGCGTGATGCAATCCATTTCCGCGTTGGTTCGCAACCAGTACAGCCTGGGCTATACGCCAACCAACACTCGCCAGGAAGGCAAGCGCCGCAAGATTCAGGTGAAGGTCAACCTGGGCGATCAAATTGATCCGAAGCTGATTGTCATTCAGCATCGTCAAAGTTACGTAGAAGAGAAAGTCAAAAAATAGCAGAGAAGACATTGCGGGAACGACTGAAATCAATCAACGAGAAAATCGCGGCTGCGTGCCAACGTGCAGGCCGCGATTTTTTTGACGTCACACTGGTCGCGGTCAGCAAAACCGTCGAACCGGAACGCATTCGCCAGGCCATTGAAGCCGGTGTTCGAGTTCTGGGCGAAAACCGCGTGCAGGAAGCGGCTTCAAAGATGACTGAACTGGCAACCGTGGTGGCTGAACACAACGTTGAATGGCATTTGATCGGCCATCTGCAATCGAACAAGACCCGTCGGGCGGTTGAGCTTTTTTCGGCGATTCAATCGGTGGATAGTTTCAAGCTGGCAGAACGGCTGGACAATGTTGCAGGCGAACTGGGAAAAAAGCTGCCGGTTTTTATTGAAGTCAATCTTGGTGGTGAAGAATCGAAAGCGGGTGCGGAGCCGGATGAAGTTTTGCCTCTGTGTGAACAAGTCGGTAAACTCGCCAACCTGGAATTGAAAGGATTGATGACTGTGCCGCCGTTTTTAGAGGACGCCGAACAGGTTCGACCTTTCTTTCGCCGCTTACGAATGTTGCGCGATCAAGCGCAGCTTAAAGAGCTTTCCATGGGGATGAGCCATGATTTTGAAATCGCCATCGAAGAAGGAGCGACCATCATCGGGCCTTCTTGGATCGGCCATGGAAGCGTTATTCGCTCGGGCGCACGCATAACCCGTGGTATTTTGTTTGAGTACACCCGTATAGCGCCGGACATGCATTTTCACGAAATGATTGTCTCTCGCTTGTATTGCGTGAACCGGCATGGTG
>CAYLJQ010000980.1:0-2465 GCA_964383955.1 uncultured Heliomicrobium sp.
TGTATAACAGGCCGCATACCAAGTCCGTTCAAGTGTACCCTTTGGATCACCCTGCGCCTTAACAGGGGAAAACGCGATGGCGCTGGCCAGCAGCGACAATGCGAGTAGAAAACTATACTTCTTCATTGAATTTGTTCCTCCACAGTCAGCGTTCTTATCTAAGCTTAGAGTTTTGTCCCAGAAATCGTTTTTTAGTTTGGGGATTTGCGAGTTTCGACAATGCGAATCTCGACAGGTCTGACCAGCTTTAAAACCGCGTCATAATTGACGCCGGTAACGAGGCATTAGTTACCGCTTCAGAAAAAATTTTACCGTCGCATCTCATCCGGCAGCGCAAAAATAGCTCGCCCCAACTTAATATCAACACGTACTCAACGTTGAATGATGAATGACGAAATATGAAATTTTGTTGGATTTTGATGATGAGTGCCAACGGTACTCTCAAGAGCTTGTCAGGCGAAGGCGTATTGTGCATTATTCATTTGCTTTGTCAAACCACCTATGTCCAGCTTACTGAACCATTTCAACGCCCTTCAAGCTTCGATTTTGGACGCCATCCGCGCCCTGGTTGAACGTGAAACCACATCCCGCGAAGAAGTCCGGCTTAATGAAATTGCCGCCTTTGTCGGAAGCCAGTTGCGCGAGTTGGGAGGAGAAATTGAACTCACTCCACAATCCGGCTACGGAACTCATCTGCGCGCCAGATTCAATTTCGGTCACGATCGGGCAGAACCTCAAGTTTTGGTGATCGGCCACCTGGATACTGTCTGGCCGGTCGGTACGCTTGAACGTCTGCCATATCGTCTGACCCCTGAAGGTACTGCACACGGGCCAGGCATTTTTGATATGAAAGCGGGGATTGCCGTTGTCGTCCAAGCCCTGAACGCGATTCGCACGCTGAACTTGCAAACCAAAAGGCCTGTCACGCTGCTGCTGACTTGTGACGAAGAAATCGGCAGCAAAACTTCCCGTCCGCTGGTGGAAGAGGAAGCCAAGCGCGCTGCTGTGGCTTTGGTGCTGGAACCGCCCATCACTGGCGGCGTCGTCAAAACGGGTCGCAAAGGAATTGGCGTTTTTGGAGTTCGCGCCATCGGACGAGCTGCTCACGCAGGACTTGATCCGCGCAAAGGCATTAACGCAAATGTCGAACTTTCGCACCAGATTCTGCGGCTGGCAGCCCTCAACGATTATGACCGAGGCGTCACGGTTAGCGTGGGCGTGATGAATGGCGGCACGGCTACAAACGTAATACCGGCGGAAGCTTCAGCAAAAGTTGATGTGCGATTCTGGACGCCGGAAGACGGTGCGCGAATTGTCCGTGAAATTCGCGGCTTGCAGCCGGTGCTTGAAGAGGCGCAGCTTGAAATCACTGGCGGAATCAACCGTCCGCCGATGCCACGTTCTGAAAAAAATATTGCCCTTTACGAACACGCGCGAAGTTTGGCCGCTGAGCTTGGATTTGATTTGAAAGATGCTGTGGTCGGTGGAGGCTCGGATGGGAATTTTACGGCGGCGATGGGCGTGCCGACGCTGGACGGGCTTGGCGTTGATGGCGCTGGCGCTCACGCGGATCACGAACATATCCTTGTCAGCGACATTCCGCGCCGAGCGGCACTGCTGACCAGATTGATTCAGACAACGTGATGAAATCAACAGGCAAAAGGCAAATCTCAACGGTCAAAAATGCTTCTTTCGGCAGGTGCGTTCAGTTTGGGTGGGGCATCGGGTTGAAGGTATTTTTGATATTTGCCTTTTGCCTTTTGCCTTTTGCCTTGGTTCGGGCGCAGACGCCGGTCCGTTTGGCAGTGATAGATTTTGATGGCGAACAGAGCCGGGAATTTTCCGGTTTGATTCGCGAAACTGCAAAACTTTCAAGCAGCGAAATTGAACTATTGGACGATGATCTTGTGCGAACAGCAGCGAACGGAGCGGGTTATGCAGGCAGTTTGAACCTTAGCCGCGATGAAGCCAAAGCATTGGGGCAAAGTCTGGGCTGCGATTTTTACGTGCTTTGAAAAGCGCTGGCGGCTCGCCGGCTGACCGGGGTAAAGGGAGAGCAATTTTATTTTGAAGCATTGGCCGGACTGTTTTTGGTCGAAACACGCACAGGCAAACTGATCCTGTTTTCGTTTGAAAGCGCCAAAGCGCAGACGGAAATTCAGGCGAAAGACCAGCTCAAGGAAATTTTGAAGCAAGCGTGGCCACGATATACCGGAGCAATATTCGCCGTGCGAAAGCGTCAACTGGCAGCAATCGAGAATTTAGAACTTGCGCCGCCAGCAATTGAAGTTTTAACCGATGATTCCAATGTCACCGGAATGGAGCAGCCGTTTTTTTTTCAACGGATCAAGCCTGATTACACGGAACAGGCTGATTTGGCCAATATCGCGGCGACTGTCGAGCTGGAAGCTGTTTTCCGGGAAGATGGAACCGTTGGCGAAATCGAGGTTGTCCGCTGGGCCGGG
>CAYLJQ010000981.1:0-2465 GCA_964383955.1 uncultured Heliomicrobium sp.
CGGTGATGGCTTGCTGGCGTACAGGCAGGCTGCTCGAATGGTTTTGGGCAGCGAAGAAGTCCTGGAGCTATTACAGGCTGCGCTAGATGCGCGCCCTGATTTATGGCATGCCTGGTCTGCGATGGTGTATTCGCTTATGGATGCGCAGCGGCTGGACGATGCTTTGCGATTAGCCCGGCAGATGACCGAGCATTTTTCGCTTATTCCGCGCGTCTGGCTGGATTTGGCAATGGTTCATCAAGCCAGAATGGAGGAGGATGGAGTCGTTGATGCTTTGCAGCATGCGCTAAGGATCAACCCTGCCTGGGGTGTGGCGACTCAGCAATTGGCGGAAGTTCATCAGCGCGCTGGCCGTTTCGAGGAAGCCCAAAAATTGCTTGAACGGGCAATTGCTTACGCCCCGCTTGACCATACCAATTACGGCTATCTGGCTGATGTGCTTTGGCAAATGGGCGAACGAGATCAATCGCTGGAACGGATCAAGCAATCAGTGACGCTGGAGCCAGGATACGATTGGGGCTGGCGCGCGATGCGCGAATGGGCGCAGTTGGCAGGCAAGCCGGACCTGGCGCTGGAATGCGTGCGCTCTTTGGCGGAAAAACGCCCTGGACAAGCGCGTTCATGGTTAATTTTGGCGCAAACCGAAGGGCAGAGTATTGACGAGCGTTTGCAAGCGCTTGATCGCGCCCTCGAATTGAATCCACGGCTTATCGAAGCCCACAGTTTACGCGCAAAGCTGTTTACTCAATTACAGCGTTATGAAGAAGCGCGCGCAGCTTGTCACCCTGAAGTATTTGGAGATTTTCCGCCGCCGGAACTTCGCTGCGCTGAAGCCACCGTGGATGCGGAGCGTGGAGATCTGAGAGTGGCGATTGAATTGCTCAAAAAGCTTGTTGTGGACGAGCCGAACTATTATCTGGCCTGGAGTTTGTTAGCTGACTGGTATCGAGGTTTGGAAGTCAACGCCGATTATCTGAAGGCTGCGCAAGAAATGGTGCGACTGGTTCCGCATCGGGCTATTCCTTTGGGATATTTGGCTGATGCGCAGATTCTGAACAATGACCTGAAAAGCGCCAAGGAGACCTTGCGCCATGCGATGGTTCTTGATCCGGCGTATGAATTTGCAGGCACGGCGTTATTTGATTTGCAGTTGAAAGATTATGAATTGGACGATGCCGAAGAAACGCTCGGCATTTTGCGGCAACAAATCGGCGCTGAGGTCGCAACGGTCAGAGCCCTGAAGTTGGCAGGCAAACGTAAGCAATTCGATCTAGCGCTTGAACATTTCAAAGCGCTTTGCCTTTCGCCGACCGATGATTCGCGATTTCTTGCAGAAGCCATCGAAGCTGACATGGAAACCAATTGGAAGGTTCAGGTTTTTCGTGTGATGGAAGACCTTCTTGAAGACGCGCAAGCCAATGCGAATATAGGCGTGTTTTATGTTGAACATTGCGCGCAGAAAAAGCACTGGGAAACTTGCGAAAGAAAACTGAGAACGCTTTCTATACGCAATGAGATTTGGAGGCGCGCTGTGAACGCCTACCTGGAAGCCTTAATGAAGGCGGGAGAAAAACACAAAGCGCGACAGTTCATTGCCAGTCTTGAACAGCCCCTGCGGGCTCATCTTCAAACCTGGGGAAATGCCGGCTACATTTTGTTAAGCATTGGCGATACGCAAAAAACCATTGAATGGCTGTCTGATTGGCGAAATCGCGAAGGTGTGGAGGTGTGGATGTTATGGAATCTGGCGTTGGCGCTCAGAAAAGATAGCCGTAACCGTGAAGCAAACGAAGTTTCCCGCTATGCGCTCACGCTTCAGCCGGATCACCTGACTCAATCCAATCTTCTTGTACTTGCTTTCGATGAATTGCTTGAAGGCAATTTAGCAAACGCGAGCTCACGGCTTCAGAAAATCAATGAACCGACTTTGCGTGACTGGGATCGCCAGCTATTAAGCCTGGTTCGCACGTTGGAACGATTTCTAACCACAAAACAACAGGGAAGCCGCACTCACGAAACAACGATCAGTAGTTTGTTGAGCGATGTGAAAATGACTGAAAGCGACATTTTGGTAAACCTCGGCCGACAGGCAGTTGAACTTGTTACCGAAGATCGCGGTAGCCTTTTATTTACAGCTTTGGTGCAACTGCGTTGGTGGTGGGTGCGCGTGCAAAAATCGATGGCCTGACAGTTGATTCTGTCTTTATTCTGTTTTCATGGAGTTTACTGACGAAGCCTGGCGAGCACTACGAACCGCCATCAAGGCCGCTATTGCAACCAGCACTGAGGCTGCCAAAAAGGCGGCCCCAGGCAGTTTCAGCGGGGCAGCAGCCGATGTGAAATAGCCAAAAAGATTTGTCGCCAGCAGAGGACCTAGAATTGCCACCACGCTTTGAATGCTGGCGATAATTCCCTGGACAGCACCTTGTTCGGTGGGAGAAACCAGTTTTGTGATAATGGACTGC
>CAYLJQ010000982.1:0-2463 GCA_964383955.1 uncultured Heliomicrobium sp.
GGTTTACCGTCCTTTTTGACGGCTTTAGCTCAACTGTCGGCTGAAGCCGAAAACAAGCCCGGTGAACCGGGCTAACACATTTTGTTTGCCTCTTTTCCCAGCCGTGAACGGCTGGGCTAGAAGAAAAAGGAAATTCAAAACCCGCTTTAAGGCATGCAGCATTCGACTGACAACAACGTACCGCAGCGCAACTGGCTCAGCAGGTACAACCTGGGCAAACCGTTTTGGATTTTCCTGTGCGCTTCGTGCCTGTTTAACTTCGGCATGTTCATGTTCGTGCTGCTTTATAACCTGTACCTGATTGACCTCGGCTACAAGGAAGACTTTCTAGGATGGGTGGCCAGCGCGACAACGGCGGGCAATATCTTGGGAACATTTGCCGCTGTCATACTCAATCGTCGCGTTGGATTGAAAGTTTCTGTGACAGGCTTTTTTGCCTGCATCCCGTTCGTGCTGGCGTTGCGCGCACTTGTCACAGGGCAAGTCGCACTGCTTGGTTTTGCATTCCTGGCGGGATTGTTGTTTTCGATCTGGGCTATTTCGTTTGCAGTCGTGATTGCGCAGTTGACGACAGATGAACAACGTCCCGTGGCTTTCAGCGTTTATCTGGCGACGGTCATCGGCGTGGGTGTCGTGGCCGATCCGGTTGGAGGTCGTCTGCCCGGCTGGCTGGCCGCTTGGTTTGGAATAGCCGGGGCGGCCCAGGCCAAACAGATGGCATTGCTGCTTGCCTGTGCCTTGCTGGCGCTGGCGTTTTTGCCCGCATCACGTTTACGGCTGGCTGCCCCTGAAAGCGGCGAGAAAGTTCGTTATCCACGCAGCCCTTTTGTGTTGCGATTCCTGATTGCAGTGGCGGTGATGAGCATTGCAACCGCCGCGTTCAATCCCTTTGCCAATGCCTTCTTTTCGCAATATCTGCGCATGCCTGCGCATCAAATTGGTCTGGTGTTTTCCGGCGGCCAGTTCGCCCAGGTCATCGCCATTTTGCTGTCGCCGTTGATTCTGCGGCGGCTGGGTTTGGTTTGGGGCGTGGCCACGATGGAACTGGCGGCGGGGCTTTCGTTGGCATTGTTGGCAACGGGACCGCCTGCAATGGCTGCGGTCGCAGGCTTTGCGGGCTACATGGCTTTCCAATGGATGGACGAACCGGCGATGGAAAGTTTGTTGATGACACGCGTCGCTGCGCACGAACGCAGTGGCGCGGCGGCAATGATGTACATGACTATTTTTGCGGCGGGCGCTGTCACGGCTCCGCTAGCGGGAAAAGGAATTACGCGCTTTGGTTATCCGGCCGTGATGGGCGCGGCGGCATTCCTGCTATTGCTTGGCGGAATGATGTTTGGCTTCCTGCTCAGGAATATCGAGCCGAAGAAACAATCGAACGAAGAATTTGCACTGAACAACGCTTCAGGCGCAGATTAGCAAGCCAATCGCAATACGGATGCAGCGATGAATTACAAAGAGAAGTACGACATTTTCATTTGCGGCGCGTCGCGGCACTTCTCACAGCTTAAAACGCTTTTGCCTCAACTCTATCCTTATGGACGGCTTCACCTGGGATCAAGCATTCTTTCCGGCGGGGAAGTTCTGGAATTGAGCCAACACTACGACCATTTACACACCCCAAACTACAATCCTGACGGATACGCCAATTTCAAACTCTTTTGCACCAGAGACATCAATCGCCTGGCTCGGGCTGCGCATTTCATCAAAGTTGATGCCGATGTTTCCCTCTCCAAAGACTGGATCGAATACGTGAATCGTGGAGTGTGCAAAAACCCCAACGCGGTTCTTTTTGGGCCCAAAGAAGGAGTCGCCCGGATCAACCTGGAGCGAACCGGATCGTTCGTTCGCGAAAGACTGGGGCAGGAAATTTGTGTACAAGACGGACGGAAAGTAGTGGGAGGGTTTTATGTAGGTGAAACGGCGTTCTTTCAGCAGCACGAACAATTTATGCAGCGAGCCTACGACCTGCTTTACAGCGATCCACGGCAGAGCAGCGAAGACACTCTGCGCAGTCTGGTCGTGCATGCAGTTGGCGCAAGCGACAGGCTTTTGATCCTGGACAGCCAAGGCAGAATTGTCATCCCGCCTTGCACCGGCAATCGCCATTCGATGGTTGGAGCAAAATGATGAGCGTAGATTCCAACTCGCTTTGCTTCGAAGCCAACGAACTTCTGGCTGACCTTGCGCGCCTGGAACTCGAACCCGCGTATCAGCAACTGCTCCAAGGCAAAAACGTCATCGTCGTCGGGCCAGCGCAAACGCTGCTGGGAACAAAACAAGGGCCGATGATTGACGCCTATGATCTAGTGGTGCGATTCAACACCGTCATTGAACATCTTCCTTTCAGCGAAGAATTGGCCAGAGATGTAGGCTCCAGAACAGATATTTTGTACAGCAACAACGAAGTCCTGATAGACGGTATTCTCGGCCAGAACCGAATCACGCACGAAGCATTTG
>CAYLJQ010000983.1:0-2456 GCA_964383955.1 uncultured Heliomicrobium sp.
GATTCTTCAGGCGATTGCGCATCCGTTGGGCAATTTCTCCTTTAACCATTTTGTTCGCATTGAAACCGGCACGGACCGCGTGAAGATTCGTTACGTGGTTGATCTGGCCGAAGTGCCGACGTTTCAGGAAGCACAAAAAGCCGATACGGATCAAAACGGTTCTTTGTCTGAAGCTGAACTGGCCACTTATCTGGAAAGCGTCACCCAAGGTTACCTCAGCGGGTTGAAATTGACCGCCGATGAAACCCCGGTTGCGTTGCAGCTTCAGGATAAACACATCGGGCAAACACCGGGAGCAGCAGGCTTGATGACCTTGCGAATGGTGTTTGATTTGGCTGGCGATTGGGTGGCGAGCGCCAATTCCCGCCTTATTTTTCAAAACACGAATTTGGCAGAGCGCGCAGGCTGGCGCGAAATCGTTGTCACGCCCATGTTCGGCACGACCGTTTTTGACAGCACGGCTTTCGGCAGTGCGATGACAGACGAATTGAAAGCGTATCCGGAAGAGTTGCTGGCAGCGCCGCTGAATGAAACCAAAGCTGAATGGTCTGTCACACGTGGCCCGGTTCCAGCTTCAGCCAAACCGCTGACATTGCGGGATGGAAAACCCGCAGCCGCTGCTCGCGACCGCTTTGCTGAATTGATTACGGTCGAAAAACTGACGCCAACTGTGATCGTGATCGGTTTGTTGTTGGCGTTCGTGCTGGGCGGAGCGCACGCAATGTCGCCCGGACACGGCAAAACCGTTGTCGGCGCGTATCTGGTTGGTTCGCGCGGAACCTTCAAACACGCGGCGTTTTTGGGCGCGACTGTCACCATCACACACACCTTCGGCGTGTTCATGCTTGGGTTGGTGACGCTCTTTGCTTCGCAATACATTCTGCCGGAAAAGCTTTTTCCCGTGCTGAGCTTCATTTCCGGCGCACTGGTGGTTGTCATCGGAGCCAGCCTGTTCAGCAAACGGCTTAGCGCCTTGATCGGCTTGCGCCACGATCACAATCATCATCACGGCCACTCCCACGAAGGCGATCCGCAAGCGAGCCATACGCATCTGCCTCCGGGCGACATTAGCTGGCGAAACTTGCTGGCGCTGGGAATTTCCGGCGGAATCCTGCCCTGCCCATCAGCGCTGGTGCTGATGCTAAGCGCCATTTCTTTCAACCGCGTTGGCTACGGACTGATTTTGATTCTGGCGTTTAGCCTGGGTTTGGCCAGTGTACTGACGGCGGTTGGATTGGCATTCGTATACGGAGGAAAAATCTTGGACAAAGCAACTGCTTCAACTCATTGGATGAAAGTTTTGCCGATCATCAGCGCGCTGGTCATCACGATTCTGGGCGCAGTGATTTGCTATGAAGCTTTGCAACAAGCCGGAGTCAGTCTGGCGGAGTTATGGAGCGCTGAACTGGAAGAAGCCAAATCGCTTTCGGCAATGGCAATTCTGGGCCTGGGTTTGGTGATCGGCTTGCGCCATGCGCTGGACACAGATCACCTGGCCGCCGTTTCTACCATCGTCAGCGAACGGAAAAATCTGTTCAGTTCCTTGCTCATCGGCGGTTTATGGGGCTTGGGCCATACGGTTTCGCTGTTGATTGCCGGAATCGCCGTCATCTTTTTGAACCTGAACATTGAAAGATACGAAAAGCCATTGGAATTTTGCGTCGCCCTGATGCTGATCGGATTGGGCCTGAACGTGTTGGTGAAACTGGCGCGAGGCGGCAAAATTCATTTTCACGAACACGAACACGGCGGCCATCACCACGTTCATCCGCATTTGCATGACGGCAAGCCGGAACCCGAACCGAACACGCATCACGGGTTGAAATTGAGCGTTCGCCCGCTGGTCATCGGTATGGTTCACGGATTGGCGGGAAGCGCCGCATTGATGTTGGCAGTGCTGGCGACAATCAAATCCAGTGCGCTGGCATTCGCCTATATCATTATCTTCGGCATCGGTTCCATCGGAGGAATGATGATCATGAGTCTGGTGCTGAGCCTGCCACTTCATCTGACGGCGGCTTCTTTCACCCGAACCAATTGGGCTGTGCGGGCTTTGTCCGGTGTGTTCAGCCTTGGGTTTGGATTGTTTATGGCTTACGAGCTTGGGTTTGTTGAAGGATTATTTCGATAATTGGAAGCACAATTCTAGTGGTTTGTTGAACCCTCTCAACGCTAAAGAGAATCCAGGAACCGGTCAAAAACTCCTTCTATGTCACGTGCTGTATGCAATACGCGCAGGATTTCAATCCTGTCTTCGAAGGGCTGGTAAAAAATGACGAAATCTTTGGCTGCGAGGCTTCGCAAATTCACCAACAACCCATTCTGTTCTCGCCCCATAAAAGGATTGTCCCGCAAAAGAGCAAACTTACCGGTAAGCTGTTTGATCAGTTTGTTTGCTGCCTGAGCATTGTGCTGAGCGGCGTATTCCCAGATCTCCCGCAAATCACCTTCAGCAG
>CAYLJQ010000984.1:0-2453 GCA_964383955.1 uncultured Heliomicrobium sp.
GCAAAGCGAATAATATCCACGCGGCTTTGCAGTTCCAGCTTCTTCAGTGCGTTCGCCTTGTGGACTTCGATGGTTTTAATGCTGAGGTCAAAGCGGGCAGCGATTTCCTTGTTGCTATATCCAAGAGCGATTAATCGCAAGACTTCACTTTCCCGCTCCGTTAAAAGAGAGAGGGAATCAACATTTCGATGAGTTAGCCTGCCACTATAACCGCCGATCACCTTATCAGTGATAGCAGGATCAATGTACTTCCCGCCTACAGCGATGGCTCGGATCGCACGTAGCAGCTCTTCGGAGTTGCTCTGTTTCAAGACATAGCCATCCACACCTGCCCGCATCATTTGTTTTAAGTAGCTGTTATCTTTATGACGGGTTAGCGCCAAAATTTTCGTGCCCGGAAGCTGTTTTTTCAGATGTTGAGTTGCGTGGTATCCATTTAGTTCTGGCATGGAAATGTCCATCACCAAAAGCTGGGGAGTGACTTGCATGACAGATTGCAGCGCTGATTTCCCATCACCAGCTTCGCCAATGACTTCCATATCCGCTTGAGCGTTGATCAAAAGTTTCAGTCCATGACGCACTACGCCATGATCGTCAGCCAAAAAAACTCTTAACTTGCTCATGTCCATACTCCTAATCCAGGGAAAGAATTGGAACGCGAACAAAAATGGTTGTTCCCATTCCCGGTGAAGATTCAATCTCCACCGTTCCTCCAATCAGTGCAGCGCGCTCGCGCATGCCCACCAGTCCCAAACCCTTATTAGCAATGTTCAGGGTTGGTTTCTGTTGTAATGCAAACCCGATTCCATTGTCTTCGATAATTAAAATTACTTGCTCGTCACGACGTTCCAGAATGACGGCGACGTGGGTTGCTTGTGCGTGCTTGGAAACATTGTTGAGTGTCTCTTGCACAATCCGATATAGGTTGATTTCAATTTCAGGAGAAAACCGGTCATCGGTGATGCCGCTGGTATGAAACTCGGCAGGGATATTGATCAGCTTGGACCATTCCTCAAGGAAGTTGGAAATGGTTGTAGGCAATCCCAATTCGTCCAGGGCGGATGGCCGTAACTCTCTGGCCATAAAATCCAATTCCGCATCCATGCGTTTGATAATTTCCTGCAACTCCTCGGCTTCCTTGCCTGACCGTTTACCGTCTGACCTGATGATGGCGTCAATGCCCAGCCGAAGCGCGGTCAATTGTTGACCCAGGTTGTCGTGAAGTTCGCGTGAAATGCGGCGGCGCTCTTCTTCCTGCAAGACAACAATTCTGCGCAGCAGTCGCTGCCTTTCCTCTTCAAACTCTGTGCGCTTGGTGATCTCAGACTGCAATTCCAGGTTCGCGTTATGTAGATCGAAGGTGCGTTCCTCGACTCGTTTTTCCAATTCAGTATGCGCCTGCTGCAATTCTTCCAGTGCCTGTTTCGTCGCAGTGATGTCACGGACGACTCCGATCATGCGGGATGGGTTTCCTTGCTGGTCATAAAAAACGTGTCCATTCCCTGCAATCCAATGAATGCTGCCGTCGCTATGGATTGAGCGCATTTCCGCCGCGAAATCCCGCCGTTCGTCAATCGCTTGTTGTAACTTGTCGGCCACTGGCTGGCGGTCGTCCGGATGTAGTTGGTTGAAGAATTGTTCGTAACTGCCGATCTGCTGATCCATGGGAAGGTCGTACATTCGGTTATGTGCCGCTGACCAGATGACTTCACCTGTTTCCAGATTCCAGTCCCAAGTGCCCATCTGCGCCGCCTGTAATGCCACGCGCTGACGTTCTTCGGATTCATGCAGCGCCAGGTGTGAAAGACGCTGTTCATGGATGTCAGTGGCGCCTCCAAACCAGCGCAGAATTTTGCCTGTGGTGTCTTTGATTGGATATGCCTGCACCAGAAACCAGCGATACTCGCCCACCATATTTTTGATGCGCTGTTCATGACGAAACGGCTGGTCAGTGGTTGCCGCATTCTGGAAACTTAGCAGCAAATCGTCTCTCTCTTCCGGGTGAATTGCATTGAGCCAGCCATACCCGGAAGCTTCTTCAAAGCTCTGGCCTGTGTATTCCAGCCAACGAAAATTATGCCAGTCGGTAAAACCGCTGTGGTCGTGGCTCCAAAGCAAATCCGGCACAAGGTCGGTGACGGCTCGCAAACTTGCTTCCGATTCGCGCAAGAGGGCAGAATCCTTGGTGCGGACGATGTATTCAACGGCCAGGCGCACATATAAATCCAGGATATGAAACTCCCCGTCTTCTGGCCGATATGGCTTTTGATAAAACGTCGAAATAATGCCCAACAGCTTGCCATTACGATCGGTCAGCGGCGTGGATTGAACGGCGCGATAACCGATTGCGGCGGCAGTTTGCCGATACGGTTTATATGCTGCGTCTTGCTCAATGTCTTCGATGACGCAGCGTTCGCCACTGCGAATCACCCTGCCAGTACAGGTTTCGTCAT
>CAYLJQ010000985.1:0-2451 GCA_964383955.1 uncultured Heliomicrobium sp.
CGACGGTATTGGCCGGGCTGGCTTCGATTTTGCGACGCAATTCGATGACTTCATCCAGCAACATCGTCACTGCTCCGCTGAAGCGCAATTGCTGCGCGCCTTCAGTTTTCAAATTGAAATAGCGCAGTTGATCCGGGTGATGAATGCCGACCAGCGAATCTCCGCAGCGAATGGCGTGATCCAGAAAGGTGAAGGGTTTGGCTTTGGCCAGCGTCAACAACCACAAACTAAGTTTGGCCATTTCCACGGCCAGCGGATTTTTGTCTACGCCGTACAAACACCTCTGTGCCACGATGCGGCGGGCAAAGGCCATGCGCTCTTCGGGTTCCACCGGGATCAGGCTTTCGCCAGCGGCTCCGGTGGCGGGTTCGCCAAACGGGGTGATCCCTGGGTACGCATCGCCTACGGCGTGCGGGCTTGGCGGAAGATCGTCTCCTGCCGGAAGGAATGCCTTAGTCTCCGAATTCGCACGCTGGAAGCGCTGCGTACCCAGGTCTTCCCAGGCTTCAACCAGCCGTTCGGAAAGATAGCGGCACGCCTGCACCAGAAAGGCTCCGGAACCACAGGCCATATCGCAAATTTTCAATTCCAGCAGTTCACGCGGCGAACGCAGTTGCCATTCTTCTTTCGGTTTGCCTTCCGCCGGGCCGACATACACCAGCGGTTCCAGCGTGTATTGCACAATCGGTTCGGTCAACGATTTCGGCGTGTAATGCGTGCCGCTGGAACGCCGGTCGGTTCCGGCGGTGACGTACACGCTGCCTTTGGGAATAACAACCGGACGGTCAAACGAATCCGGGCGAATCAGTCCGGCAAACGGACGCACGCGTTTGAACAAGGCTTCGTCATTGCCACAGGCGGCGCGCAGCCGATCCAGTTCTCTCGATTCCAGTTCAGCGCTGAGCAATCGCCGCAGAGTGTTTTCGGATTTCTGGGTCTGGTCTTTCAGGTATGTCAGCAAGTCGGCGTCGCCTTTGGCGCGCAATCGTTCCAATTCCGAAAGCGCGATTTCCGGCTCATCGCCTCTGGGGCCGACCAACCCCAACACCGGTTCGGTGGCGCGTTTGGCCGTGTGGTCGAGCAAGCCTTCGTAAACGTGGCCGATCTGTTCAATGTCCAGCGCGCGAAAGCTCAACCGGCGCGCTTCGCCCTGCATTTCCAGGTATTGCAGCGAACGCAGCAAATGCAGCACCGTACGATTGTTGACGGGCAACGGCGCGGCGGCGGTTTCGCGCCATTTGGTTGCCGCCAGACGGCCTTCTAAAAACGGGAAGCGGTCAGGATTGAACAGATTTCCGCCATACGCGGGCAGCTTCATGCGTTCGTGTTCGACGCCGCCGAAGACCGCGCGAAACGTCGCCAGCAACCGCACCCAGGCATCCAGACGACGTTCCAGCACTTCTTCGCCGTGCTGGTCGGCGGCTTCTTGCAGTTGGGCGACCAACGTCGAAACAGCGTAATTCTGGTCGTACATCGGATCGTCCAGCAACAACAACCCGCGCTCTTCGGCGCAGAACAAAAACACCAACCGCATCATCACAGTCAGCGCCGATTCGTACAGTTCGGCTTCGGGCACTTTGCCGAGCAGCGCCCGCCCGTGATCCTGATCGGCGCGATCCAGCGAATGAATCAAGACTTCGACGGCGCGGCGCACCTGAAACCCAAGCTGGTCAGTGACTTCCTGCTGATGTTTGGCGCTTTCGCCCAGCATCGCGTCGAGAGTTTCCACATCCGGCACGGCAAAAAAGCGCCGCACGCCCAGCAAGCTCACAAATGCCTGAAGCGTCAATTTTTCTTCCAGCCACAAACTGGCGTACCACGAAGCAAACCCGGTCGTTTCTCCGCGTGGGGCATACACCAGCATCCAGTGTTCGCCGTTGGTCACCAAGCCGAGCTTCACGTCCACGGCGTGCAGCAACTCCATCATTCGCGTCGCGGGCGAAGCCTTCCAATGGCGTCCGGCAACAGGTTTTTCCAAGCCTTGTTCTGCCGGGTACACCTGAATCAGCAGGCGCGGTTTCCCCGGTTCCGGCACGTCTTCAGGATTGCGAACAATCAAATCGGGCCGCAAGGTTTCGCCGTGTTCGGCGACGGTGGCTTTGATCGTTTCGGGAATGGATTGCCCTTCAGCCAGGACTTCGTCAGGCAGGCCGAGCGTTTGTTGCAGAACGTATTTGATCCAGGCACGATGCAGGGCAGGCCGCTCCGGCGCTTCTTCCCACTCTTCAAACGCGAGCCGCAAATTGCGATAGGCGTCGGCATCATGCGCGTCCAAACCTTGAGGAAAGACCTTTTCCAGGACCGGCATCGTCAGGAACGGACCGGAAACTTCTACGAGCGAAAGCCATTCGGCATGGTGTCGTTTGCTGGACATTGTTATTGAACCATTCTCTATCAACATTGCGCGCCGCTGGCGCTCAGATGGTTTCGTGACGTTGAATCTATAAACAT
>CAYLJQ010000986.1:0-2443 GCA_964383955.1 uncultured Heliomicrobium sp.
CCGGATTGACGATTGCCAGTGTTGAGTGCTTCATCATCCTAAATAAAGGTCAGTTTTGTGCAGCTAATAATCCACACCAGGCGGTGGGTTGAATGCCCAAGCCGTCAATCTCGATTGCCACCACCAGGCGGCAGAATTTATCGCGATTGTCATAAACCCGTAAGGTCGCCATTTTTCTTTCCGGGCAATGCCAATGGCTGCCGTCACGATACCTATCAACGTCACCAAAGACAGTGTAAACGCCATGTTGTATTCAGTCGCCACTGGCGAGAGTCGAAAAATCAGTAGATCGAATGGTGCGGGCCTTGTCGGCCCAATTTTTAGCGAGTAAATGGTCAGCCTGAAGAAAGACCACAAACAGGTCAGCCCAGAGATACACACTAATGGTGATTGGGCGAAGTGCTGTTTGATCGTCTCAATCATCCTCATTCTGATCGTTACAACTCCTTCAACACTGTCTGCCGATCAAACTTTGCGCGAATCTCTTCCGCCAGCACAAACCGTTTTATCTTCATCGAAGCCGTGCGCGGGAAGTCCGCATCCCAAATGACGTAGCCGCTGATGCGTTTGAAATTCAGCAACTTGGCGTTGCGGCGGATCAAGTCCTGTTTCAACTCTTCGGTGAACTGCTGACCTTCGTTCAGCCGCAACACAACAATCAGTTTTTCGCCGAGCATAGACCGTTCCGGCCAGATGTAATTCGCTGCGAAGACGCAGAACTCTTTGACCGGCAAACCTTCAAAAGCGGCTTCGATGTCTTCGGGATAAACGTTCTTGCCTTCTTCGGTGACGATCATGTTTTTGGCGCGCCCGAAAAGCTGCAAATGTCCCGACTGGTCAAAACGACCAAGATCGCCGGTCATCAGCCATCCATCAACAATCGTTTCGCCAGTCAGTTCCGGATCGTCCAGGTAATGCGACATGACGGTTTTGCTGCGAACCGCGACTTGGCCAATGCCGTCATCGCCTGTGTTGATGAGCTTCACTTCCATACCGGGAAGTGGTTTGCCTACGGTGTCCGCCCGAAACGGTTTCAGGTCATTGAGTGTGATTGTTGTTCCCGCTTCGGTTAACCCGTAGCCTATGGAAACCTGAATCCCCAGGTTATAGAAAAACTGGATGATCTGCGGCGCGCAAAAAGTGCCGCCGGTAAAGATCGCCTTGAGTTCACCGCCGAATGCTTCGTGAACTTGTTTGAGCAGCTTGCGGCTTAGCTCCAGGTTGGGCCGCTGCTTGGTCAGCGCTTTGTTAATGCCGAGCAGCCCGTTGAAGGCGAAGCGTTTGAGCGGTGGCAGATCGGCAAAACGTTGTTCCAACCCGGCTTGCAGGTTTTTCAAAATCAGCGGCACCAGCGCGACGTAAGTGATTTTGAATCGTGTGAAAGCTTCGCGAACGAATTCCGGGCGCAGCGTGCGTAGGTGAACGACCGTCGCTCCGCAAACAAAAGGCCCGATGAAGCCGACCATAAAATCAATCGCGTGGTTCGTCGGCAAAATACTCAGGTAACGAACGCCAGGCCAGAACGGATACAGGCTGGTCAGTGAAGCGCATTGCTCCAAATAATTATCGTGTGTCAGCACACAGCCTTTTGGGCGACCGCCCGTGCCAGATGAATAGACAATGCAGGCCCAATCCTGTCGTGTGCGAGGAACGAAAACCGGCTCGTTTTCGGCTTTGGCGTCTTCCCAGCGAATTGCTCCCATCAGGTCGGCGTTCTTGGGCACATCGGTGACAATGACTGTGTGCGGCAAGTTCGCTTCGTCGGGATTTTGTTGTTTGATGGCGCGCCAGAAGTGATATTCAGTGATCAAAACTTCGGCTTTGCTGTGCGCCAGCAGCGGAATGTGTTCGTACGCGTTCAGCTTGTAATCCAGCGGAACCAGAACACCGCCGGAATGAAAAATCGCGTAGGCTGAAACCAGCCAGCGCGACTGGTTGGTCATAATGATTGCCGCGCGCGAATCCGCTTTCAGCCCGCGCAGTTGCAAAAAAGCTGCCAGCGGCAAAGCCATTTCTTTGAACTGGCGATAGGTCAGCCGATGATTTTCGCGTTCGCGATCAGCCTCGATCAAACAGGTTTCGTCGGCGAATTTATCCAGCGCTTCGCGTAAGGCAGAGCCTAGTGATGTGTGTTGGTTGAGTTCGATCATTTGGAAGAGAGTGGGGTGAAATCTTCTTCAAGTTGAAATTTGTCAGCCTTTCTGCCGCGTTAGCGGCGCTTGAATTTAGCCGTGGGTATTTAACCCACGGCGGGCGTGACGTTTGGCTTCTCGTCGCGTTAGTGACGACTGAATTCAGGCGTCACTACGTGACGCTAGGCCTATTCTCGCTTTTACCCGGCGTTGAAACGCCGGGCTAAACTCAGCCGTCGCTAATGCGACGAAGAAAGATTGATCAGTCATTCATAGTCTTGATTCAATTCGTTCAGCCAGCGTTCGGAAAT
>CAYLJQ010000987.1:0-2443 GCA_964383955.1 uncultured Heliomicrobium sp.
CAAATCCAAGGATTCAGGCAGAAAACGATGACAAACGTTACAACCGAACCGGGTAACCGTCGCTGGTCGCGCAGAAAAATAACTTTTGCGGTATTACTTGGCATCGGGTTTCTGTTAGCCGTTTATTCCTTTGTAATCGAACCAAACCGGCTTGTTATTCGTCAGGCATCAATCAATTTGCCTTCCTGGCCAGCCGAATTGCAGGGAATGCGAATCGCCGCAATTTCTGACCTTCACGCTGGAGCGCCTTATATTTCGCAGGAAAAGCTTCGCCACCTGGTAGAACTGACGAATGCACAGCAACCTGATTTGATCTTGCTGGCCGGTGATTTTGTTATCCAGCGTGTTTTGGGTGGCCAGTTTATGGAGCCCGCGGCAATGGCTGCCGAGCTAAAACATCTGAAAGCCCGGCAAGGTGTCTTTGCCACTTTAGGAAATCACGACTGGTGGTATAATGCGGCGCGTGTTAGAGTTGCACTTGAAGAAGCGGGCATTCGGGTTCTTGATAATCAAGCAATCAAGATTGAACAAAACGGGAAACCGCTTTGGCTGGTTGGGTTCGCAGATGAGTGGGAAGGAAACCCGAACATTACTGAAACGCTGAAACAAGTGATTGATGATTCTCCTGTCATCGCATTTACTCACAATCCGGACTTGTTTCCAAACATACCCAATCAAGTAGCGCTGACCATTGCAGGTCACACTCACGGAGGTCAGGTTGCTTTACCCTTGATTGGTCGCCCGATGGTTCCGTCAAAGTACAAGCAGCGTTACGCCGCAGGGCACATCGTCGAAAAAAGCAAACACTTGTTCGTGACGACCGGCGTAGGGACTAGCATCATTCCAGTGCGATTTGGAGTTCCGCCTGAAATTGCAATACTGACAATAAACTAGAAAACTGTTCTCACGATTTCGCCCCCAGCGAATGACCGCCCTCCCCAGGGCATCACCAAAGGATTTTTGATGCAACGGGCTATTACTGCCAGTTTACGAAAACTCGTCGCTCCACCGGACCTAGCAATTGATTTTGGGACAGCGAACATGCGCCTTTATGCGCTTGGTCACGGCATGATTGCAGATGAACCATCTCTGATTCGCTTTCAGCCCTACACAGGCGAAGTCGAAGCCGTCGGGGCTCAAGCCGCCTGGCTTGCCAAAGCTGATCCCTATTCCCATACAGTTTCACCGCTTCACGCCGGTGTCATTGCCGATGTCGAAGCCGCAAGTTCCTTCCTCAAACCGTTTTTGAAACGCGCGCAACGCTTTGGATTTTTCAAACCGCGTGTTTTGGCCTGCGCGCCAACTGATGCTTGCGAAGAGGAGCGAGCCGCACTGGTCGAAGCCGCCCAGCGGGCAGGAGCTTCTGAAGTTTACATAGCGCCCGAACCACTCGCTGCGGCCATTGGCGCTGGGCTGGATGTGGCCTCGCATTACGCACAAATGATTGTGGACATCGGCGATGGAGTTACAGACATTGCCGTGGTTCGTTCCGGCAATTTGATTATGACGTCAGCCGTGCGAATGGCCTGTAGCGATTTGCGAAGCGCAGTTGCTGAAATGGTTTCTTTCCGTCACGGAGTTCTTCTTTTTCCGCAGGAAGCTGAGCGGCTAATGCAGTTGATCGGTGCAGAATTCGATTACAGCCAGGAAGAGTTGGTCGTCACTTCCGGGACGGACCTGCTTTCAGGCGAAACGATTGACCTTTGCGTTAGCAGTCATGATTTGAACGAAGCCATCGAGCCGATTCTGGAAACGATTGTTGAAGCAATTCATTCCACTGTTCGGCGTTTGCCTGAAGAAACCTCATGCGAAGTGATCGAAAACGGCATCTGCCTGACCGGCGGAGGCGCTCAACTACAAGGTTTGCCGCTGCGTCTGGCAGCCGCGACGTCTTTGGATGTTCGCGTGGCCAATGATCCGATGATGGCTGTTATCAACGGTGCGCGGCAAATGCTGGACGTTGGGATTGCAACTGACGTTTGGCAGAACTAAGGTCACAATTACGGCACAGGCTGCCATTTCGGATGGTGGCCTTCTGTCAACGCCTTCGGATACCCCTGTGTATCCGCAACCACGATCCGGCTGCCATCGTCATACACCAAAAGATTGCCATTCGCCGACCAGCTATTCGGCACACTAACCATCATATCAATTGAAAGCTGAAGCTGTGGGCCGCCAAAAGCGTCTACCAGAAATAGCCTGCCTGAACACAACCCAATTTCCGAGCAGTATTGCATTGGGTTGAAAACGACGTAGCGGCCATCCGAAGACCAACTGGCTTCCATAATACGCCGTCCGCCTTTTGCCTCGACTAATGGATCGAAACCTCCAAGTTGCTGCAAATTGCTGATCTGAATTTGCGCACCGGTTTCCGCGTTTGCAACAAACAATTCTTCGCCTGTGCCAATGACGGATTTGAAAAGCACCCATTGCCCATCCGGAG
>CAYLJQ010000988.1:0-2430 GCA_964383955.1 uncultured Heliomicrobium sp.
CAATATCGTTTGGCAGATTCTATCTCAGAGCTTTTGGTGTTGATGCAAGCTGGACAGAATTGAAAGAAGTCTTCCAACATTGGAACATCGATAAAAATTCTTCATTCTCAGTTTTAGATTCAAACCAATTTGACCCAAAATTCTTAGAGACAGTCATAGAAGTGGCCAAGCTGTTAGCATCAAAAAACGAGGCAAAGAAATAACGATGTGGTTTGAATTTATTTGAAGAGATCAGACCGGCGGTTTCTCAGTTGCAGTGACCGTCTAATTATTGCTGGATTATTCAGGAGATAGGGCAAATGAAAAAAACGATTGCGAACGCTTTTCAACGAACTCTGTGTGGAGTTTTGATTTTGGCCGTCGGACTTTCGCCGATTTCTGCCGTTGCGCAGGATCGGTTGAAGACGATGCCGGGCTATGACCAGTACCAGAAGATGAGCAGCCAGATTGCTGGTTCGGTCAAGCCGGGAACCATGCAGGTGAAATGGCTGGACGGCGGCAAGGCGTTTGAGTTTCGACGCGATGGCAAAACGTTTCGCTACGATTTGGCGACGAAGACTTCGGCGGAAGCAGAGCCTTCACCGGCCGCAGGGCCAGCGCCTACGGGACGGTTTGGACGTGGAGGCCCGGAGCGGGGCCGGCAGTTCGATTCGGCCATGTCGCCGGATGGCAAGCTGAAGGCGTTTTATCGCAATCGCAATCTTTGGGTCAGCGATTCAACCGGTGGCAACGAAACTGCCATCACCACGGATGGCAGTGAAAAGGCTCGCACCAAGTACGGTTCGGCAAGCTGGGTTTATGGCGAAGAGTTGAATCAGAGCACGGCCATGTGGTGGTCGCCAAGTGGGAAGAAGATCGCGTTTTATCGTTTTGACGAAAGCCCTGTGCCGGATTTTTACCTGCAACTGGATCAAACCAAGCTGCAAAGCAAAATGGATGTCGAGGCGTATCCGAAAGCGGGCGTGGCCAATCCGATTGCCGATATGTTCGTTTACGATCTGGACACGAAAAAGACGACTCAGTTTGATGTGCGCGACGGCAAACCGTTTGAAAATTCCACCGTCGGTCATTACGTGTACAACGTTTCGTGGTCGCCCGACGGAACTGAGCTGCTGGCAAATCGCACCAACCGTCGCCAGAACATCATGGAATTCGTCGCCTGCAATCCTGAAACCGGCAAGTGCCGTGTGATCGTTCGCGAAGAGTGGTTGCCAAGCTGGACGGATAACTCTCCGGCAATGCGGTTTCTGAAAGACGGCAAACGCTTCATTTGGAATTCGGAACGAACCGGCTTCAAAAATTACTATCTGTACGATCTGAGCGGAAAGCTGCTGGCAACGCTGACGAATCATCCGTTTGAAGTCGCCAGCATCGTTCGCGTGGATGAAGAAGCCGGGCTGCTGTATTACATGGCGCGCAGCGGCGACAATCACATGAAGTTGCAGCTTCATCGCGTGGGGCTGGACGGCAAAGGCGACAAGCGCATGACGGATCCTGCGCTCAATCACACGGTTGATGTTGCGCCGGACGGCAAAAACTTCGTTGACATCGCGCAAACGCACAACATTCCGCCAACGACCCGATTGGTAAATGCCGACGGCAAAGTGATTGAAGAATTGGCCAAGAGCGACACGACGAAATTCGATCAGCTTGGCCTGAAGCGCGTCGAATTGATTACCTACAAAGCGGCAGACGGCGTGACTGACTTGCATGGCCTGCTGCACTTTCCGTCAAACTTCGATCCGAACAAAAAGTATCCGCTTTTGGTCAGCGTGTACGGAGGCCCAGCGACCAACGGAGCGCGAGAAACCTTCACGACACCCAGTCCGATGACCGAATACGGTTTCCTGGTCGCTTCGCTGGATTCGCGCAGCGCAGCCGGTCGCGGCAAAAAGTTTCTGGACGCGATTTACATGAAACTTGGCGTGGTCGAAATGGATGACCAGGCTGCTGGTGTGCGTTCGCTGTGGAACCGCCCATATTTGAACAAAGAGCGCGTTGGAATGTTCGGGACTTCCTACGGCGGTTACAGCTCCGCGATGTGTTTGCTGCGGCACCCGGATGTTTTTCAGGCGGCTTCGGCTGGTTCGGCGGTGACTTCGTGGTATCACTACGATTCGATTTACACCGAACGGTACATGTGGATTCCGCAGGAAAACAAGGAAGGCTACGAAGCGGGTAACGCAATGAATTATGCCGACAAGCTGAAAGGCCGCTTGATGATTTACTATGGAACGGCAGACAATAACGTGCATCCGAACAATTCCATGCAATTGATTCAGGCGCTGCAGAAAGCAGGGAAGAGCTTTGAAGTTCAGGTTGGCCCGGACGCCGGACATTCCGGTTTGCGACAGGATCGCATGATGGAATTTTTCATCGAAAATCTGGTGATGAGATAATGTTCAACCGAATCAGTACCTCGACCCGTAG
>CAYLJQ010000989.1:0-2424 GCA_964383955.1 uncultured Heliomicrobium sp.
AAAAATGGATTATCAGGATTGGCGCAATAGCGGCAGTGCTTTTCACTGGTTTGTTTCTCCTTTGGTATAGCCAACGCGCAACGCCGGTGGTGATTGTGCAAGCCAGGCAAGCCGCAATTACCGAAACCATTACCAGCAGCGGCAGAGTCGGTGGCAGCATCGAAACAAATGTAGGTTCACAAACGCAGGGTATTGTCGAGAAGCTTTATGTGGAAGAAGGTGCGGCTGTCGTTCCCGGTCAGCAACTTGCGTTAATCAAAAACGACGTGGCCGAAGCGCAGATTCTGCAGGCGCAGGCAACCGTCAACACTGATCGTTCCCAGCTTGAACTAGCTTCACGCGGGGCATTGGAATCGGACATTGATGCGATCAAAGAACAGGTTCGCCAAGCCGATGCGCAAGTCGAGCAGCAGCAAGCTGCGATTGTGCAAGCACAAAAAAATGTCTTACAAACGCGCTCGTTATTGGCGCAGTTTGAAGCGGAGCGTGATCTGGCGAAAAAGAATCTTGACCGCAGCGCCAGCTTGATCGAAGACAGTGTGATTGCCCGTTCTGACTATGACCAGTCGCTCACAACCTTTCGCGTTGCCGATAAAAAAGTGGCCGCGCAAAAACAAGCGATTGAATTGGCGCAATCAGGCGTCAGATCTGCGCAGGCAAGCGTGAAGGTTTATGACATTTACGACGTAGACAGTTTATCAAATACGATGATGGCGTTGGTGCCGTATGAAGCAAGACCCTGGACGGCAGATTTCGGTTCCTTCCTTACGAATATGCAGGTGATGGGCGCGTCGGCTTATCTCATCTCAGCGTTTAGTTTGATTGCTTCAGCATTTTCCATCGCAGCCGTGTTGATCGTTTCCGTCCTGCAAAAATCACAGCAAATCGGAATCCTGAAAAGCATGGGGGCGAGGCAATCGCAAATCCTGCGGATCTTTGTTTTTGAAGGCTTAGGCGTAGCGATTTTTGGCAGCACTCTAGGCGCAATCCTTGGTACCACCATCGTTTATCTCATTGGGCTTTTGACGCGCACTTCAACGCAACTCGGAAAGCCGCCTGAACATTTATTTCCAGTTCAGATATTACCGAAATACATTGCGGCGGCGATTGTCGCGGCAGTTGTCACGACCGTGATTGCCGCCGTGCTTCCAGCACGGCGCGCCGCCAAGCTGAATCCGGTGGATGTTATGCGGTAAGAGGTTTCGATGAGTGATGTCGCCGTGAAAATCCCGCTTCCCAAAATCTCCACTAATGGATTCGGTCCATCCGTTGGTGCGCCGCTGGTGATCGAAACACGCGGCTTGAAAAAGACCTATTTCGGCAAAGTGAATATTCCGGTTTTATTCGGGATTGATCTGCAAATCAGGCAGCAGGAATTTGTGGCGATCATCGGTCAGTCCGGCAGCGGCAAATCAACGCTGCTCAATATTCTGGGTGCGCTTGATGTGCCTACGGACGGAAAAGTGTTTATCGAAGGCGTCGATATTTCTACGCTTGCGGATGACGAACTGGCGACCCTGCGCAGCGATGAAGTCGGATTTATTTTTCAGGCGCATTATTTGCTCAACGAATTTACGTGTTTGGAAAATGCCCTGATGCCGATCACGATTCGCTACGGCGAAGCGGACGAAGAACAAACGACGCGCGTGCTGAATTTACTGGAACGCGCAGGTCTAAGCGATCAAATCAATAAACATCCAGACGAAATGAGCGGCGGTCAAAATCAACGGTGCGCGATTGTGCGTTCACTGGCCAATTCGCCAAAAATCATTCTGGCCGATGAACCCACCGGAAATCTCGACAGAACCTCAGGCGAAGAAGTGTTTGCGCTGATGCGCGAGATGAATCGTGAAAGCGGCGTAGCCTTTGTGATGATTACGCACGATGACCGATTGGCACAGCAAGCAGACCGGATTTTACTGATTGAAGACGGCAACGTCATCGAAATGAGCAAGGCCGACCACAGTCAGAAGTTTGCAACCGTATGAACAGAAGAAAATTCATCGCCATCACCGGGGGAACAGTTTTAGCAGGCAGGACAACAGCCTATTTGTTAAGCGATAGGCGCAACCTTGTACGTGATGAGCTAAAACCAGCAAACGGCCAAAACGACGTTCTCAAGCCGGATGAAAAAAAGATTCTGTTTCTTGCTTCGCTGGCGCCGAGCGGCCACAACACCCAGCCCTGGTTTGTGCAATACCTCGAACCTTATCACTGGATCATCGGCAACGATAAAAGTAAGTGGTTGCCTGCCGTTGATCCGACTCAGCGAGAGACCGTTTTATCTATCGGTACATTCATCCAAAATCTGGAATATGCGGCTGATTCATTGGGTTACACCTGCCAATGGAATTTGCTTGCCACGACAAATCAAGACGAGCGGGTGATGGAAGTAAAGTTGAACCAAGCCGCATCGAAAAAGGA
>CAYLJQ010000990.1:0-2423 GCA_964383955.1 uncultured Heliomicrobium sp.
GATTGTTCTCAAGTAGAAGGAAGGTTAATGCCCAACCAACACCTGAATCCCGAAACACTTTTCCCCAGCCTGCCCATCGGCTTTTCGCAAATCGTCGTCGCCCAAGGCGGCAAAACCGTTTACCTTTCAGGCCAAACTGCCTGGGACGTGAACAAGCAAATCGTTGGCGGAAATGATCTGGGCGAACAAACTCGGCAAGCATTGCGCAATGTTCAACTTGGCGTCGAAGCCGCCGGAGGCACAGCGGCAGACGTCGTTTCGCTGCGAATTTACATCGTCAATCCCAAACCCGACGACACCGGGCCAGTCGGCGAAGCCTTGCGCGAATTTTTCCCCGCCGACAAACCTCCTGCCAGCACCTGGATCGGCGTGGTGTCGTTAGCCAAACCAGAATTTTTGATCGAAATCGAAGCCATCGCCGTGATCGAATAACCGCTTTGCATCATTGCCCTTTGAGACTGGTTTACTCGGCATTTCGAAGTGAGTACAGTTGGCGTATGGAAGTAGTAAAAAAACTGGCTGTGCTGGCCGATGCCGCCAAGTATGACGCCTCTTGCGCTTCGAGCGGTTCCAAAGCCAAGCGCAGCGGCAAGGGCTTGGGAAATACAGAAGGCAATGGCATTTGCCACAGCTACACGCCCGATGGCCGCTGCATTTCGCTGCTGAAAATCCTGCTAACCAACCACTGCATTTTCGATTGCCGGTATTGCGTCAATCGTTTGTCCAGCGATGTGGAGCGCGCGCGCTTCACGGTCGAAGAAGTCGTCAATCTGACGTTGGATTTTTACCGCCGCAATTACATCGAAGGCTTGTTTCTGAGTTCCGGCATCATTCGCGATTCCGATTACACGATGGGGCAACTGGTCGAAGTCGCCAAACGGTTGCGGCAGGATCACGGGTTTGGAGGTTACATTCACCTGAAAACCATTCCCGGCGCTTCCAACGAATTGCTGATCGAAGCGGGCCTCTACGCCGACCGCTTGAGCGTCAACATTGAACTGCCTACCGTCGCCGACCTGGCCAAGCTGGCGCCGGAAAAGAACCGCCCGGAACTGGAACGCAACATGGCCGAAGTGCAAACCAAGGCTCTGGAAATCAAGGAAGACAAACAACACGGATTAAACGCGCCCACGTTTGTTCCCGCCGGACAAAGCACGCAAATGATCATTGGCGCTACGGCAACGCCCGATCAGGAAATTTTGAAAACCTCCGCGGATTTATATGGAAAGTACGGATTGCGGCGCGTGTACTATTCCGCCTTCAGTCCGATTCCGCACGCTGACGGACGATTGCCTGGGCAAAGCCCTCCGCTGGTGCGCGAACACAGGCTGTATCAAGCCGATTGGCTGCTGCGGTTTTATGGTTATAAAGTCGGCGAAATCGTTTCCGACCAGCATCCGCAATTGGAATTGGACATTGATCCGAAAACTTCCTGGGCGCTTCGGAACCCGGACTATTTTCCAGTAGACGTAAATCGCGCCAGCCGCGAACAACTGCTTCGCATTCCCGGCGTCGGCGTACGCAGCGTCGAAAAGCTGCTGGAAATTCGCTGTCATAAGAAAATCGTCTTGCAGGATTTGCTGGCGCTTGGCGTGGTGTGGAAACGCGCCAAAGCTTTCACGATTGCGGGCGATTACTTACCGTCGAGCAAAGAAGACGTTGCCAAGCTGATTGCCAATTCGCGTCCACCCGCTACGCAATTGAAGCTGGCGTTTTAGCGCGAGGCCCCGCGAATGCCGCATTTTGTCACAGCACAGGATTACGCAAGCTGGCGGGAGCAAGCGCGCGCTTTGCTTCAGGCAAACATTGCTCCGCCGGAAGTCATTTGGAATTCAGAATCGGCGCAAACTTCCCTCTTCGTGCCTTCCATTTTTGCGCCTGTTGCTGCCCAGCCGCTTCAAACTGTCCCGCAGGAATTCCTGGAATTGGCTGAAGTCGTTTGCCACCATCGCGACGCCCAGAGGTTTTCGCTGCTTTATGAAATGCTATGGCGCTTAACGCACGGCGAAACTCATTTGCTGCGCATTGCCAGCGACCCGCTGACACGCACGCTGCAACTGATGGAAAAAGCTGTGCGCCGCGACGTGCATAAAACCAAAGCCTTTGTGCGGTTTCGCAAAACAACGGATGCGGACGGCAACGATCATTACATTGCCTGGCATCGCCCGGATCATTTCAGCCTGAAACTTTCCGCGCCGTTCTTTCAGCGGCGCTTTGCCGTTATGCGTTGGACGATTTTGACGCCTGACGAATCTGCGTTTTGGGATGGCGAGGAGCTGCATTTCGGTCCCGGCGCGACGGTTGCGGATGCTCCCGATGATGACGCGATGGAAGTGTTATGGAAGGAGTTTTACCGCGCCATTTTCAATCCCGCGCGAATCAAGCTGAAAACCATGAAAAAGGAAATGCCGGTGCGCCACTGG
>CAYLJQ010000991.1:0-2423 GCA_964383955.1 uncultured Heliomicrobium sp.
CAATTTGGGATACGGCAAAAACATTGATTCAGCAGCGACGGTTTTCGCCTGCTTCACTGGTTAAAGAACTGAAAAACGATGCGTTATCGGTGTTGCCTTCGCTGGATCACGCGATGGCGGCTATCATCATTACAATTTTTATTTTTGTTCTGCTCTATTCCTCCCTCTTCACGCATTGGAAAGGCGTTGCTGATTTCTTCCGATCTATCGCTCATTGGACAGAAGAACGCAGCAATACCGACCACGTCAAAATTTTCTGGTATTACTTTGGCATTTTGTTCAAGGTGGAATTGCCTTTACTGGTTGGGTCTGTGCTGGCTGGAGTTTTTATTCTATGGCGCGGCAATCGGTTTTGGCTTTTTACCGGAGCCTGGACGTTTGGGATGACGCTGGCTTATTCAAAGATTCCCTATAAAACTCCGTGGTTAATGCTTAGTTTCGTAGTGCCAATGGCGCTGGTTTGCGGCTACGCGGTTGAGCAGATTTATCGGCTGGTTCAGTTTACTGGACTAAGGATCGTGTGGATGACTGTGATTGCAGTCATTCTGATAGATTTTGGTCACCTGGCCTGGGTCATAAATTTTGAAAAGTATGACGACAACGGCAACGAAAGTGGATATTTCGTTGAGTTTGGCAAAAAGCGTGAATGGCGACCATACATTGATGGACAGTATGGATACATTTATGCACACACTGACCGGGAGTTTTTATTGCTGGTTGATGAAATCAAACGGGAAGCCGACGCATCCCCTGAGAAAGAAAAGACGGGAATCTATATTGCTTCGGCTGATTATTGGCCTATGCCCTGGTATCTGCGGGATTATCCCAACACGCTTTTTGCCGGCCAATGGCCAGGAACCGTAGGTGAAGTACCAGCCATTTCTCAGAAAATAATCGTTGCCCATGCCGATCAGCAATCGAATATGAATGGGATTTCAGGTTGGCGTCCAAGTTTGCGAACTTCTAAGCTTCGTCCCGGAGTTGAGTTGATGCTGTTCGTTCGTGAAAAAGATCCCTCTCAGAAATGAAGCTCATTGGGAGCAGAAGACTTTTATTCGCTTGAAAGGAAAGCTATGTCGCGTTGTTACGTATTGATTTTTGTTCTGACTGTTGCTGCATTTGCAGCGTGTTCGAAAAGCCAATCTCCAACAGTTACACTGCCCGTAACCGTGATAGAGACAACAAAGAATCCTTTGCCGGACCCGACTGCGGCTGCTGCGGCTGGCAAATCGCTATATGTGGTGAATTGCTCCTTGTGTCACGGAGCGGATGGCAGATCGGCGGAAGACTCCCTCGAAGCAAAGCCGCCTGATTTAACAGGCGGAAAGATAACTTCCGACCCTGATGGCGCAATCTTTTTAACGATCAAAAATGGTGTTAAGAAGGACGGAAAACTGACTATGCCGCCGGCAAAAAAACTCTCCGACGAAGAAATTTGGCAGGTGGTAACCTATGTTCGCACCCTGGCCAGAAAGTAATGGTCGGGAGAAATTTACTCTAAAAAGATTTAGGGCCGAGACATATATAAAGATGTCTCGGCCCTAAATCTTTTTAGTGAGTGTGCAACTCACTTCACTACTGCATTTCAATCCCAACAGCTCTAAGAGCGTCAATTGCAAATGGCCGCGATTCCATCAATCGCATCTGGCCATCACAAACAATCGCCAATGGTCGGCCACTTTGTTTTTTGTTCAGCGTCGAATCCTCATCCATCTCTTCGCCGGTGGTCAGTAACCACATATCAGTCAGCCACTCGTGGATGATCGAATTCACTCTTGCTTCCTGATGTAATCGCTTAACTGAAACAGGTGAATTCTCAACAACTGAATTGTCAATCACCGGATTTGAGTCAAGGGCGTTATTCGCCGCGATTAGTTCTTCAGTATTTGACTGCAGATTCAATTCATTTGCCTTTTTGACCATTTCATCCTCCTAAGCTTTCAAATTCCAACTCCTGCACAAGCACAAGACATAATGCTCAAACTCTTTCAAAACCTCTAGAACGCCAACCTCTGACGCAACCTCAATGCCAGAAGTTGCTTATCATTTCATAGATCGTATCTTCGTTTCGGAAAATTCCAACAGCGACCACAGAACGGCCATAAATCTGTGTTCTTGCAATCGTGACCAACTGCTTTAGGGAAGGGAATGTTGGATAAAATCTTTAAGTCGCCGGATGGGTGAAATAAAACATATCACCATCTGAGAAATAATTACCCGCTATGGTATTAGTTTGGTCGCCATTTAGGGTTACACCTGTCAACGATCGAAGACGGTAGTTGACTTAAGGCAGCAAAGACTGATGAAAATATTACAGAGTCTCTGCCAAGCAACTGCCCTGAGCTTGACTTTGCTTTGGAGGGACTTATCATTGCCGTCGTCCTCAAAAGTCTTTCAATCATCTAAATGATCACTGAAAACAA
>CAYLJQ010000992.1:0-2416 GCA_964383955.1 uncultured Heliomicrobium sp.
GAGGGGATCAAATAGATCACCTTATTGTAAGGGCTTCATCTATGTTTCCATGTTCACGCACTCAATTGATCGCTCGTCTGTTGCTGCTTTGCGGAGCACTTGTCATTTGCGTTTTCAATCTGACACGGGTTGTCAACACGCAATCACAAACACCGTCTGCTGTTGCAACCAACGAAGCTCATTTTCACCATCTGCACCTGAACACCGTTGATCCGAAAGCTGCGATTGATTTTTACACCAGCAAATTTGACAGCGAAAAAGGGAAGTTTGCTGGGTTAGTGGATGCTGTTTGGTCGCAGAAATCCTGGATGCTGTTTACTAAGGTTGCGACTGCTCCAAAGTGGGAGTTGGATTCTGCCATCTGGCATTTTGGCTGGGGCGCGGAAAACATGAAGGCGGAATACGAGCGACAACAAAAGCTGGGGACAAAATTTTTCACACCGCTGACCGACATCAGCGACATCGGTGGCAATGCCGGTGCGAAGGATTTGTTTTATTACGCTTATGTCGAAAGTCCCGATAAGGCATTGATTGAATTGAACACCGCAAATCATCACCGATTTGGACACATTCATTTATTCAGCGAAGACCCGATTGCCGCTGCTGAATGGTACATCAAGCATTTTGGCGCGCGTGGCCGCGTTCCGGCTTCGCGCACACCGCGAATGTATAAAGGCTATCAAATTGGCCCGTCGGCTTCGTTGATGGTGG
Source organism: uncultured Heliomicrobium sp. (assembly GCA_964383955.1). GTDB lineage: Bacteria > Acidobacteriota > Blastocatellia > RBC074 > RBC074 > RBC074. The sequence continues at coordinate 712 of CAYLJQ010000992.1, forward strand.
ACAACGTCAATATCATTATTTTCCCGGCTGAATATTTGAAGAAAGATTATCCTGATCGCTGGAAAGACAAAGTTGAGCTTGAATCTACAAAAGGTCATGTTGTGGACCATATTGGTTTTAGCTTCGACAATTTACCGGAGGCGTTGGAAAAACTTCGGAAAGATGGGGTCAAGGTGACGGATGAAATCAAGTCTGTGGCTGGAGGTAAAATCAAATACGCTTTTATCGAGGGCCCGGACAAAATCCGAATTGAAGTGATCGAAGGTCACGCCAAAAAAGAGTAATGAGTAAACTCGGGTGAGCTTATGAGTCTGTTTTCCGCCAAGAGGATTAAGTTTGTCGCCAAAGCACTGATCGTGATTTCACTTGCCAGCTTTTTTTTAAGCCTGACAGGCCTGAAGCGGCTGTTGGCTCAGGACAAGCCGATCACTGAAGCTGCACAACCCCAGTCAAAGAAACTTGATCCGGCAGCTTGGGGAAGCAGCCATGCAGGCAAGCCGCTCCCTGAATTTGCTCATGGAGATGAGTGTTTGTTTTGCCATCGCAATACGATCGGAGCGACCTGGCAAAACAATGCTCATGGGGTGGCGATTCGTCATAGAGAAGACGCGCCGGAACTTCGCGAGTTGTTAAAGGGCAATCCAAAGCTCAATCCCCTGGCAGAGGAAATAGAATACTTTCTCGGCAGCCGCCATCGCCTCCGTTTTCTCAAAAAAGATGGATATGGCAAGTTTGCGATTTTGAATGCCCGTGCGGTATTGAATACGGAAAAGAAAGTCGAGAAGTGGGAAGCGGCGGAAAGTCCGGTCTGGGATAAAGAGAAATTTGCCAGTCGTTGCGCCGGTTGTCACACGACAGCGGTGGATTCAAAGACAAAAACTTTTGGGGCGTTTGGGTTGGATTGTTACGCCTGCCACGGTGTTATCAATGATAATCATGGAAACGATACTTCTTTAGCGCTGCTTTCTAAAAAGAACAGAAGCAATGCCAAAGTTATCACTTCACTTTGCGCACAATGCCATTTGCGGGAAAGCAAATCGAAAACATCTGGCTTGCCCTATGCGAACAATTTCATTGCCGGAGATAACCTGTTTCAGGACCTGTCTGTAGATTGGGCAAAGGCAGATGATGCGGCATTAAATCCGGGAGACAAGCACATCTGGCGTAACGTTCGTGATGTGGCGATTAACGGGGATGAATCAATAACCTGTTTAAGCTGCCATCAAATTCATACGGACGCCACGGCCAATCCCACCATTCGACATCGCAGGGTTTTGCGCGCGCCAATTTGCAGTGAATGCCACGCCGCAGACAGCTTCAAAAATCCCATTCGCTACACGGTGAGAAGTTCGTTGTGCGAGTATTGAGCGAATCGCGGAAATATCAGGATTGGGCTTTAGAGAGCAAGTGGTCGCGTACCAGATTGCGATACTCAAGGCAGTCTTCCAGCACCCGGCGATACTCAGCTACATCAACATCACGCTCACAACAAAGCAGCATCAGATTTCCATCATCGCGAAAATTTCCATCCCATTCGACGACATGCTCATCGGTCCAGTCAGGTGAATATTGACGTATCTTTTCGTCATCAATGTGATCGAAATAAGCACGAAGGTTTATCCCGGTTTCATCCATAGGTTCGTCCGATGGGTACTGCTCAAAATTCCAAATAGGTTGTTGCATATCTCAAGCTTTAGATGGTTTA
>CAYLJQ010000993.1:0-2401 GCA_964383955.1 uncultured Heliomicrobium sp.
GAAAGACTTCCTGAAACCGCTGATTGACCTTGCTGGCCAGAAGCGCCCGCCAGCGGCGCGGGTCACGGCCCACAGACGAATCGCCCTGATCGGCCACCGGCAACGAATCCAACTGAGAAAGCGCCACCAGCCGCTCCGGAGGCCCCTGCCGCTGCGCTTCGGCAACCTGCCGGAACATCGAACCGGACACATTCGGCGCTCCCAGCGAAACCCAGCGCACGGGAATCAATAATGCTCCCAGAGTCAGCGCCACAATCAGGATGGTAATTCGTTTCATGAGTAGACCTCAATTTTGTGGTTTGGCCGGAATTGGCAAAGTCCGCCAAACGTGCCTGCATTATCTGCATTAACGGAGCAGCCACCAATCTGATGAAGACCAGAGGACAGACGGTGTGAATCACTCTTTCGAGCCTTGAGTTATGAGAAGTTGAACAATTGTTGCTGTCGGATGCTCAAAATGCGATCTGTGAGTTTAAGGCAATGCCAGTGAGTGAGGAGCATTCCCAACAGCAGCGTAACAAGTGAAGAAAACTGCTATGAACAAGCTTGGAGTTTAGGTGACGACCTTAAGGCTGTCAACGAACTTATCAATGGGTTGCAATAGATGTTAAGAGAACCGCGAAAAGTCTCAGCAACACCATTCGGGTGGATATGGGATGCCGAGACTTTTCACATGTAGGTTTACGTGCGCGGCGGGAAGACGCCTTGCAGCGCGATATTGAAGTAAAACGTCAGATACGGCTGCAAGTTGTTGTGCGGTTGATCGCCGCCAGCGGGAGCGAGAGCTTGGTCAGACATCGAAACCAGATTATTTGCTGGTCCGTATAGGTTGATGCCATCGCCCATGGCGAAAAGCTGGCTGGTCGGAATATTTTCCGTGCCCAGTTGGGATGATACATTCATTCCATGAGAGTGCGAGGGAATCTCGCTCTCCAGCAAGCTTACCGTTTCACTGCCGCCCGTTTCGCCCAAATCGTGCAGCGAAAGGCCTGGACCTTGGCCAGGGTGCATAGGAGCACGCCCCTGCAGGTCTGGCAACGCAAAGTTAGATTTGCCATTTCCTCCGTAGGTCGTGCCAAGCAGCGAAAACAGCGCAGTGTTTTGCGAAAGTGGCAGCAACTGACCATCACACCAAGCCCAGCCCTTTGGGGCAAAGTTGAACGGAAAGATTCTAATTTCAGCGACAAAAGGATCAGCCATATATTAATCTCCTTAAGCTTAAACTTGAGAAAAACCCAAACATTGGAATCGTCAATTTTGCAAGCAGGAGATTTCAGGTTGGGCTTGGGAAAATCCCGAACAGGGAAATAATGAAGTCCACGCACAAGTAAGGTTGGAAATTCGTGTGCGGCTGGCTTCCGCCAACTGCACTGACTGCCGATGGCGACAGTGGTTGAAGCGGATTGTCAGTTCCGTAAGGAAACACTGCCGCCACTGTAAGGCGAGCGCCCACGTTGCCCGCAGAATCGGTTGCCGACGCATTCGCGGTAGAGCCTAATAGCGGATGCGAGTGGGCAGGAATTTGCTGGACAGTCAGCGTGATTTCCTCGGCGCCTCCCGTCTCGGCAAGGATAAAGCCGTTGCCTTGGTGAAGCGGGAGGCGCCCCCGCAGATCCGGCAAGGCAAAAGTTGATTCACCGTCACCACCATAAGTAGTGCCGATTAATTGAAAAAGGGTCTCGTTCTCAGAGATGGGAAGCAACTGCCCTTCACAAAACATCCATCCCGCCGGGGCAAAATTTCCCGCAAACATTCTGATTTCACCGACATAAGGTTGTGCCATTTTTCCTGCTCCTTTTTAGTTTGGTGATGGGAAGATGCCCTGTAACGCAATGCAAAAAGACAGCGTCAGGAAGGGTTGCATGTTTAGGTGAGCTTGGGAGCCGCCTGTATTGCCGATGCTATTGGCAGCCATGGCCACCAAATTAGCTGGGCCTCCGTAAGCGGACTGCGGGCTCGACTTGCCCATAACGCTAGTGTTTGATGGAGTATTCACTGCGGCGTTGCTCGTCCCGTGTAGAACATGTGTATGCGTTGGGATTTCAGCTATCGAGAGCGTATGCGCCTGTTCGCCGCCTCGCTCACCTAACGTGTGGCCGCTGCCCACGTGAATCGGCACGCGCCCGCGCAGGTCCGGCAGCGCAAAGTTCACGCGTCCATCTCCGCCGAAAGTCGTGCCCAGCAAGCTGAAAAGCCCCTGATTTTGGTTGATGGGGAGCAGTTGGCCGTTGCACAGCGCCCAGCCTTTGGGCGCAAAGACAAACGACATGATTCTGATTTCAGATAGGAATGGTTCTGCCATATTTCTAAAATCCTCTGTAGGTAATATCAAGGAATCAACTGTTGTCAGGCAATTTAATCCCTTGGTGGTTTGGGGTAATCCTTGAAAGGATTGTGATCG